>JBCBZE010000290.1:0-4604 GCA_039815505.1 Bacteroidota bacterium
CGTTAGGTGTTACACTATTAAAGTACTTCCCTATTTTTTATTAGTTTTACGCGAAACGTGAAACCCGCCAGACCAATGCATTCCAAAATCCTTAGAATTTCCCTTACCGCCTCTTTAGCGGGCTTTTTATTTGGTTTTGATACCGTCGTCATTTCCGGAGCCAACCTACCTATCAAAGAACTGTGGAATACTTCTCCTTGGTTCCATGGTATATTTATTATGTCAATGGCGCTATGGGGCACGGTTCTTGGATCACTCTTTGGCGGTGTTCCCTGTGAGCGGTTCGGAAGAAAAAAAACACTTTTTTGGATAGGGATACTTTATTCCCTTTCGGCCTTAGGTTCAGCTATTGCCAACGACCCATATGTATTCTCTTTGTTTAGATTTGTGGGTGGTCTTGGTGTAGGGGCATCCTCGGTAGCTGTTCCGATTTATATCTCGGAGATATCCTCTAAGGAAAACCGGGGAAGGCTGGGCGCTTTATATCAATTCAATATAGTGTTCGGAATCTTTATTGCCTTTATCTCCAATTATTTGTTGAAAGGGTTCGATGGGGCAAATGATTGGCGATGGATGTTGGGCGTAGAAGCTATTCCTGCATTGATATATACGATTATGGTCCTCCAGGTCCCCAACAGCCCTAGGTGGTTGACAATTGTAAAGAAAGATGATGAGGGCGCATTGAAAACGTTGGAGTACCTTTCAAACAAGGAACACGCCTTGGTCAAACTAAAAGAGATCAAAAGTACCATAAAAGAAATATCTACTAAAGAGCGCCTTTTTACATCAAAGTATAAAACACCACTTATCCTTGCTTTCTTATTGTCTTTTTTCAATCAATTGTCGGGTATTAATTTTGTATTGTACTACGCTCCGGAAATTCTGGAACGAGCCGGCCTGGCCGGCAAAGAGTCCCTTTTTAGTTCAATTTCCATCGGTATTGTAAATCTTATTTTTACCCTTATCGGGATACGGCTCATTGATAAGTTGGGTAGAAGGCAACTTATGAAGATCGGATCTATTGGTTACATTATTAGTTTGGCCACGGTTGGTTGGTGCTTTTATAGCGGAGCAAGTGCTTCTATACTATTGGTTTTTATTTTGGTGTTTATTGCCTCCCATGCCGTAGGGCAAGGTGCAGTTATTTGGGTCTTTATCTCCGAAATTTTCCCAAACAGGGTTAGGGCCTTCGGCCAATCATGGGGTACTGGTGTACACTGGGTTTTTGCCGCTTTAATAACGTTGACCACCCCAATCTTTCTAGATGCGGACAATGGTATCTTTAAAGACAACCCATGGCCAATTTTCATGTTTTTTGCAGGGATGATGGTTTTACAACTGCTCTTTGTGCTATTTATGATGCCAGAGACCAAAGGTGTATCCTTAGAAGAGCTTAGTAAAAAGCTCAGTGCCAAAAAGAACTGATTACATACTTAAAAAAAACGGTTTATCGATAATATTTACCTTACATCTAGCGAATACAATACCAATCCTACCCTTGGTCGAAATATGGACCTATCTACATCATTATTAAGCATTTATTCTTAAATTGTAGTAAATTATATGAATTATGGAAGAAATAGATTTTGGCACAAGGGTCCTTAACGGATTCTTAAGTGTTATGGTCGTAGTTTTGGTCGCCATACTTGCCGCAGTTTTAATTAGCCTAATTTTGGCAGCACTTGGATTCTTTTAGATGAAAGGAAACAGACCTCCCCAAAAAATCTGAAAACTACGTATTTTAATACTTTAAAATACGTGTAATTTTTTTACTTTTACATGAATGCTTATAGTTATATCCCTTCCGTATCGGAAGGGTTTTATTTTTAAAATATATCCCCCATATAAAAATGTCTACACCAGTGGTAAGACTGATGCCATTGTTTTTGGCAAGTACAAACGGGCTACCTACTCTCCCTCTGAACAAAAGGACCTTGCTGGATCGTATTTCTACGAAGAACTTGATATTAGCTATGATTTTAAATTCGTTGACAATCAATTGAATATGAATAATCTTAAACTTGTATGCTTCAATACCGTTTTACCCTGACAAAATCCCTCAATCAAAACGTACCGCTCCCTAAACCTATAATCGGAATCAACAGTATACCCATGCCTTTTGTACTATAAGGAAGTGGCAACTGTTGACCTTATATTTAACTGATCGCTGGTTTTGTATTCAACCGATCTTTTGTAAACCACTTAAAGAGTACAGGTACGACCAACAAGGTTAATAGCGTAGACGAAATCATTCCTCCTATAAGTGTCCAGCCCAAGGGAGACCACAACGAAGTACCTGAAAAAGTCAAAGGCATCAAACCAAGAATCGTAGTCAGCGATGTGAGAACTATTGGTGTAAACCTTCTTTTGGCCGCCATTTCGATAGCGGTTATTTTATCCTGGCCTTCGGCCATGAGCTGATTGGTATAATCTACCAGAATAATCGAATTGTTAATAACGATTCCTATAAGGCTGATAAACCCGACAAAAGCAAAAAAGGAAAATGACCAACCTGATAAAAATAACGCTATAAAAGAGCCGCTTATGGCCAAGGGAATGGCGGAAAAAATAATCAAGGGTTGCGTAATTGATTTAAATTGCAGCACAAGCACCGCAAATATTAATATGAGCGCCGTTAGCAAAAGTATACCCAAATCTCCAAAACTTTCGGTCTGGGTCTCATACTCGCCCGCAATGTAATACCGATACCCCTTTGGCCAGTCATAGTTCTCCAATTTTGGAATAATGGTTTCCGTATAGGTCTTGGTATTGTCCGGATCAATAACATTTGCCGTTATAGCCGTATTACGTTCCGTGTTGAAATGGTTTATTTTTGCATAATCTTGTTCAAACTGGATCGTTGCCAGTTGACGTAAGGGAATATTTTCACCTACGGTACTGGTTACATATACTTTATCAAAATCTTCTAGCGAAGGTTTGGTGGTAAATGGCAACCGTATAATCAAGGGATAATCCTCATCATCCCCCTCAATTTGAATATTATCTATGGTCAATCCGTTTAAACTTGCCCGTATGGTTTGATCAAGGTCCAGTAAGGAAACATTGAGGATTGATGCCTTATCCCGGTTTACCTCTATTTTAATATCGGTTTTGGCCACGGCCAAAGGGTTATCAATATCCAAGGTTCCTTCAGTTTCAGCTACAATTTTTTCGATATCATATGAGATTCGCTTTAGGGTATCGAGCTCGTTTCCTATTAGTAAAATTTCAATGGGTGCTTCAAAAGGGGCGCCATTTTTTAGTTCACGAAATGAGATCATGGCATCTGGATAATCCTCAAATGCCTTTCTAAATTGATCTAAGGTTTTATAGAACAGCTCGGGATCCCAATCATCAAAATTCACCAATACCTCTCCATGGTACGTTTTGTATTCTTCGGGAATACGATTGTAATAGACCTGCGGATTTCCATGCCCCGCATTGGTGGTATAGTGTGAAACAAATTCAGTAGTATCCAGGACCGATTCAATAAAGCGCAACGTTTTGTCGGTGTGTTCAATATTACTGGAATAGGGATGATCTACATGAATGAGCAACATGGGTTTATCGGCCGTAGGAAAAAAGCTTACGCCTATACTGGGAAACAATAATAACGAAAACAACAACACTGCAAACCCGCCCAAAACGACCATCCATCCTTTTTTAAGGGAGAAGGACAATAAAGGTCTATACCACGTTTCGACAAAGGACTCCAGCTTTTCGGATATTACGGCTCTTTTAACCACTTTCCCTTTTTTTAATACCCTACTGGCGAGTATAGGTGTAAAGGTCAATGCCAATATAAGTGAAGCGGTCAATACATATATCACCGTTAACGGTAGGCTGCGTAAAAACTCGCCCGGCCCGCTCGATAATAGTGTTAAGGGTGCAAAAGCCAATACCGTGGTAACGGTGGAACTGATGATAGCATACCCTACTTCTCCCGTTCCCTTGGCGGCGGCCTCCAACAATGTATGACCCTCACGTTTGAAACGTACGATGTTTTCGATAACCACGATACCGTTATCTACTAAAAGTCCAAGGGCAATGACCAATGCCGCGATACTTATTTGCTGCAGTGCATAATCGGTAAAATCGAGGAGCATTACAGCTATTAAAATGGAAAGCGGAATAACGACCATTATCACCATGGCGGGTCGCCATCCTAAAAACAATAGTATAATGATCCCTACCAAAATAATTCCCTGAAAGAGATTGGATATAAAATCGTTGATTCTTAGTTTTACGGCAGGTGCTTGTTCAAAAGCGGTTTCCAAAGCAATGGTAGTTGGAAGTTCAGCTATAAAATTCGAGGTTATTTCTTCAAGTTCTTCAGAAAGTTTAAGAATATTGCCTCCCTTCTTTTGCGTAACAGAAACGTAAATGGCTTTTTTACCATTAAAACGCCCTATCCACCGTAAATCCTCATATTCATACGCTACGGTGGCTATGTTACTTAGATGTACGATTTGTCCATCATCTGAAGTAACGGCAGTATTGCGGAGATCTTCCAAGGTGTCATAGCTGCCCGTTGATTTGAGATTGAAGCCCAGATTACCGGATTTTATAGTACCCCCCGGTACATTGACGTTGTTACCTTGCAA
>JBCBZE010000172.1:0-7487 GCA_039815505.1 Bacteroidota bacterium
CAGAAAGATACCGTTTATAAAAAAAAGAAAAGCGTGGTTTTTACCTTACCCGCTATTCAATATTTTTTTGAACTACCCTTACGGCTCAAAAACGCTCCAATTTTAAAATATGCCGGCACAAAAGAATTCGAGGGTTCGGAATATGATTTGGTCTTTGCAACGTGGGATAGGTTGGAACCGCACAAGGAGCACGATCAATATCTTCTATATTTTGATAGAAACAGTGGAATGCTTTCTTTTGCCAGCTATACCGTACGTGGCATGTATTTATCATTAGTACCAAGGAATATCTATGGTTCCATTCATTTTACGGATATAAAAACAAATAAGGATGGTATCCATTATCCCGGTAAAATGTTCGTTCAGCTCAATAGACTAAAGAACAAAAAGAGAGGTTTTCATACCATTACGGTAGATAGCCTAAAACTAAATAATTTCGACCGCGCCAAGTTGTATCCCAATAAGAATATTGATTTTTTGGGGGATGGAAAACAAGAATAGCCCCCTACTCCTAAAAAACATAGGGTCTTTCTGGATTTTGGATGCTAAATTTTTGATTTTTCTTGGCCGACATAGCGGTCGTTTACTTGTGCCTATACACCTTACCATCCTTCATGACAAATACTGGATTTTCCAGCACGGTGATATTCTCCAGAGGATTTCCCTTTACGGCAATGAGATCGGCCCACTTCCCTATTTCAATACTACCCGCTTTTTGTTCAATACCGATCAGTTTAGCCGCATGTATGGTAGTGGACCGTATGATATCTGTCGGTGTCATTCCGGCCTTTAACATTAAAGCAAATTGTTCGGCATTCCTTCCATGCTTAAAAATTGAGGCGTCTGTCCCAAAACTTATAAGCACCCCTTGTGAATAGGCATTAAAAAATGTTTTTTCCAGATCTCTGTATATTTCTTCGTTACCTTTTTTTAATTGTTTATCACTATAGTCTTCATTTTTTTCAATTAAATCTACATAGGCCGCTAAAAGATCCATTACTAAATAAACCTTATTTTTTTTCATGAGGTCAATTGATTCCTGATTCAAAAAAGTACCATGTTCTATAGAATGCACTCCCGCCTTAACTGCATTCATAATACCGTCCGCCCCATGTGCATGGGCAGCTACTTTTAATCCTCTTTTGTTTGCTTCTTCCACTGCAGCCCTCATCTCGTCAATGGTAAACGAAGCTGCTCCCGGAATGGAATTAGAGGTGCCAAAGCCGCCTGTAGCATTAATTTTTATTAAGTCAACGCCGTTCTTGATCAATTCTCGTGTAGCTTTCCGGACTTCTGCTTCCCCATCGACAGGGTTTCCGGGATTGGGATGTAATGCAAGTTGGGGCGCCAACCAATTTGCCCATGCACCATGACCGCCGGTAATGGTCAGCGCCTTGCCACTGACGTACATCCTTGGGCCTTGCGCCCAACCCTTATTGATCGCATCCCGCAAGGCAACATCACTATAGAAAGTACCACCCACGTCGCGGACCGTGGTAAAACCGGATAATAGCGTGGTCTTGGCATAATTGGCCCCTAAAATACCGTATGCCGCAATGGGAAGTTCATATACATCTATGGAAGGGTCAAAGGAAGGGCTCGTTAAATGGGTATGACAATCCATTAGGCCTGGTAGAACGGTGTAATCGGATAAATTAATTAGGTCCGTAAACATATCCTTTTTTTGCGCGGATACGATGTTCTTTATTTTACCACCTTCAACCACAATAATGACATCATCGATTAACTCGGCATTGATCACATCGATCATCTGTCCCGCCCAAATAGCCTTGGTTTCCGTTTGTGCGTACAACGACCCCATCATAGATATACACAGGAATAACAAAGAAACTAGCGAGTTTCTATTTTGGGTTTTCATAAATTGGATTCTAGGAATGTTACATAATTACAAGATAATCCAATGAATTATGACCCATAACTTTCACTGTATGAATTGTAGAGATTCCTGTATTTCTGGCAAGAAGGCGTCCTATGATAATACATCTGTTGAAAAACGGACTATACCTCGGCTAAACTTTGGTTAAGTGTCTTTTTTCTTTTGTGTACTTTTCCAGTTTCGGCATACACTTTTAATTCCTCTAAATTCTCCCTTAGTATCTTTTTCATCTTTCCCTGCATAGGACCTTTCATTACCCATCCCATAAAACCCTGAAGCTGCATGCTTACTTGCATGCTAATCCTGGTCTTGTCCCCGATACCTACATGTAGCCAAGTATTTGTTGCTTTTTTGACCATTCCTGGGAGGCCTGATACAATTTGATACGTGAAACTATAATTTTCTGGACGGTAATCCACGATTCGCTCAGTGGTTTGCTTAAATCCTTTATAGCTGGGTGTACAATGCCTCTCACGGCACACCGCGCCAATTTCACTGGTTCCATACCCGTCCGAATTTGTAACGCCCGCACTCCATACTCCAATCTTATCGAATTCTAAGGCTGTAACTTTCCATAAACTTTCCTTGGGAACATTAATGATAATCGATTCTTCTACGGTAACATTTTGTGGCATAATTAAAATTTTTGATGACCATGTCCGAAAAACAACAATGAATATTTGGAACTGGACCATTACATTGATTCATTTAACTATGCAAATTTCTTTAGAAAAGTAAAGTTGTCATTGGTCAACGGGGCCAAAGATTTGGTGAGAAGGTTCAACGTTTCTTTTTATATTCTGAAGGGGCAATTTGGTACTTCTTGGAAAACGATTTTGAAAATGTACTTAGGCTGTTGAACCCACACTCGAAACAAACCTCCGTTATTCTTTTATCTGTGAGTAATAGCAATTCTGCAGCCTTTTCTAGGCGTTTATTAACTATGTAGTGCGAGGGTGTATCCTTAAAAACCTGCTTAAACCTTCTTTTAAACGTAGAGAGACTCATGTTGGTAAGAGCCGCGTAGTCCTTGATTTCCAATTCCTCGAACAACTGGGAGAGAATTATTGACCTAAAGCTCATTACCACGGGATTGAACAAACTTTTTAGTAGTTCCCTTATGCCGCCGTGATCTATATTGTGCAATAAAAGAATAAGCTCCTTGAGCTTTAAAATTATTAAATCATCGATGATCAGGCTAGGATTGTCAAAATAGAATAGGAGACCTTTGATATATTCATCGATGATGGTTTGACTTGGAATTTTAGTAAAGATGGTACTACCACTAGAATCGGGCGACTTCAGAAAATCCGGGATTTTGTTCTCATAAATGTAATTCAATATTTCAGGAGTAAGATGTATCGCTATTATTTCACAGGGATTATTATCTTTTGAGGCTTTCCAATGGTTGAGAAAAGAACCGCACTTCATCAAAATACTTTCATTGGATGAAACAACGCCACGTTCCAGCCCACCGTATAATATTCCGCTCCCTGATAGTGAATAGATAAAACAAGCTTCCTGGTCGTAGGTAACCGATGGTTTAAAAGGAGGGTTAAAAGTCACCCGTTCAAATACGGTAGTGTCCCGAAGCTGATATCCTTCATACTTTAAAATCATTTGTAATTTTAAAACAATTACTTAAACAAACTCCATTTTAGACCTAAGGTAGTCAAATTCTGTATGAGTTCACCGGTATGAATGGATTCGTGATAGGCCATTTGATTCAAGTGGAGCGCCAACGACTTTTTGGATAGGTTATCCTTTGGCTTCCCTACATAAACAGATTGGAAATCAACGTTTTCTAAACGGGAAACCATTTGGATAAATTCGGAACGGTATACAGCTGCGAAGTTTAACTCATCGGCCACTGTTCCGTATTTCTTCCCGTTCCAAGGAGATAAGGACCTATTTACCCGACCTTGGGTCTTGATCGATTTAAAAAGTAGGTACTCTTGTTCTAGAACATGCCGCACCAATTCAATACATGAAAAAGACTGGCCCTTTGACTTCCAGTGAAGGTATTCATGAGGAATATGATGCCATAAATTGATACTCCTCTCTCGGATATCCTCAAAATTTGTTACGAAGATTTCTGCGGTGTTCGTCATATACTGGATAATACGAATGGTTTTCAATAGATCCAACCCATTCTTAAAATTACGTTCATTACTCGGTCCATAGGCGACGTAAAAACAAAGAAACACCCCTCGGCTTTTAGAGGGATGCCTCTTGACCATCTGAGTTATTACGATTTTGAGTTATGCAGTTCGTATAAACGGGACATTAATTGGTTGCCTACGGTATCCATAAACCCTAGAAACTGTCCTTCGGTCATCTGTGGGTTTTTAATAAATGTCCAACCACCGGAATTCCAGATGACCATACATTTTTTATAACCCAGGTCTACCACTTTGAAAGAGTTTAGCATATTTTTGGCAGGTATACCTTTAACGGCATAGGCATAAAACCGCTTTTCATCGTCATAGGAAACAACTGTTTCTGTGTAGGCCGGCTTATCGACCGTTTTTCGTGTCTGTCCCGGATTTGTACAGCTACGGACGGCACCTACGCCTACTTTGCCCGTAACCCATGAATCCCCCACATAATCAGGTGTCAATTCCTCAATCTTATCCAATGTGCGCAAACGTTGCCAAACATCGTCCGCCGAAGCATTGATTATTTTTGTTTTGGTAACGATCGCATTCGCTTTTTGTGCACTGGTCATACCTAATCCTCCAATCACCAAAGTTAGTGCCAGCATCATTTTTACTCCTTTCATTTTTCTTATTTTTAAGTTATTAATATGTATTTCGGCCAATAAAAGAACTGTTCGCCTAGATTTATTTTGCTACCATTTATACGAACAGCTATAATTTATATACTGCAAATTTGATAAAATCACACTATTGAGCCTTGGCGTAGAGGCTCAATTACTTGCCCTTGAAGGTCATGGTCCAATAGGTGTGGAGATAGGGTTATTGGTAGTTTGACCTGAACTTTCTTCACAAAAAAATGACCTTTATGACCAAAACACTTTGAAATTAGATCAACAAATTTGGTGTTCATTATAAATAGGACCGTTATGAAAACCAGATCAATGCTGAATGTATTGGGAACTGTACTCTTCTTAACATCTTGTACCTCGGGTTCCGGAAAAAAGAAAGATGCCCCAATACATGAAGTAACCGATAAAGAACTAAAAGCGTCGAGCAAGATTGCGCAAATGGAAGTAATTAAGGCACAATTTCATATGAATGCAGCACTTTTTTCCAAAAATCTCATGGATATTACGGAGGAGGAAGCGCATAAGCGTATAGAGGGCGCCAATAGTTTGCTATGGATCGTAGGGCATAGTGTTAATATATATTACAACATTGCCAACCACATAGGTTTAAAAATTGATAACCCATACAAGGAACAATTTGGATATGGAAAGTTTTTTAACCCCGATATGGAATATCCCAAGCTATCAAAAATGATTGCGGATTGGGAAGCCCTTACCCCAAAGATTTCTGCAAAACTAAGCTTGCTTACCGCTAAAGAGCTCAAAGCAGAACCCCCATTTCAAATTCCATTAACGGAGCAATCCATAAGTGGTTTATTGGCTTTTCAAATGCATCATTTAGGGTATGAATATGGTCAGATAGGTCTTTATCGGAAGTTTTTAGGGAAATCTTCGTTCACATACTGATGTTTAATTGGTCTAAAATGTATTGTTCTTGGAATATCCAGGAGGTCTTATCCCATTCATTCGTAAATAGGCAATAGCTTGTGCCCTATGATGGGCTGTATGGCTTTCCCCACGTAAAATAAGGTCTAGATTGGTGTGGCCAGCTAAAAACCAAGGCTTTTCTTTATTTCCCCCTTTCACCAAAATGTCATCGTTTAGTTTAGCCAAACTTGAAAGGACATAATCAAAAGTATCTATTACGTATTTGGATACCAGTTCCTTGTTTGCTTTTGCTTCTCTTTTCTCCAAGAAGTCCTGTTGAAACAGGTTTATGGAGTCCGGAGGCGTAATAAAGAATTCTGCTTGCATAAGAACGTCGACTTCAGGATAGGTTTTGGAATCCAGTAATACTCCTAAATACATATTATTTGTATAGCCTATATGCATAAAATGCTGCGCAAAGCTCATTTGTTCCTTGGAAGGCACATATTCTATATGGTCCGCTGGCATTGCTTCCAATACGGCCAGGGTATAGGCCTTGGAACCTCTCCATCGTTTTATAAGGGTATCCGTGATAGGATTGTCATAGCTTGGAATTTTGGAAGAAATCAATGTTAGGGGGGCAAGTCCCATTAAATTTAGTAACAGTCTGCGATCCATAGTACTCTTGTTAGGGTTCATATATTTTTTAAATGTATTCCATACACGATAAACTGAGAAACGTTGTGATGTTAATCAGACCATAAAACCAAAAAAATCAGACCGTACTAGTCCTTTTTTAAATAAAAGGACACATGGGTTTCGTATGTTTAAATTTTCAGTAGAACAACAAAAGGATAATCCCGTTTGGTATTGAAGGATCATCCTTTTGCCATAAAAAATAGCAGCCGTTGGAGAAAACCGCATTGCTTCTAAAAATCCACAACAATACCGATACTGGGAATGATCTGCCCTGTATCACTTTCGATTTCCACAAGGCTTCTCGGTTCTAGAACAGCGCCACTGGCATTCCGGCTTAAACCATATTCCGTAGGTTGGGGAATGTTCTGGCCCAGAATATTTTGCGCTTCGGCAAAAACATTCAAGGAAAGTTTCTTAAAGTTCCATTTTTTATCTATTCTGAGGTCCAACTGACTAAAAACGTTCAAATTTTCCTCTCCCAACCTATCATAATCAAGAATTATTTCCGGATAGTTTTCCAAGGTAGCCTCCAAGTCCGTTGGCACAAAAGGGGTTTCCCCGGCAAAGCGATAACGGGCACTTATTTCCCAGTTATTTTTTAGTTTGTATCCCCCGGTGAAAGATATTAGATGTCTGCTATCCCAAACGGACGGTAAGAAAGTATCCCTATCGAAACCGGTAAACTCGCTAAAGAACCAGGTATAGGAAAAAATCCCATAAAAATTATTGGATAGCTTTTGTTGAAACTGTAGTTCGGCACCGTAACTTCTTCCCCTACCAACAGTTTCTATTTCCTCGCTACCCAAAACTTCAAAGTCGGCCCCTTTATTGGCCAAAGAGACGCCATCTAGAACGGAAACCGGATAATCGTCATAACGCTTATAAAAGCCCTCCAACGAAATATTTGATGAAGGCCCAAAATAGTGTTGTAAACCTATGACCAAATGATCACTTTGGGTATAATCCGCATCTTGGTTGATCAGGTTACCATCGTTGTCCCTAAACCCTAGAATAGTATAGGGAGGTATCTTATAATAGCGCCCAATAGAACCATTGATTCTCCAGTTTTCAGAAAACTCATAGGAAAGGGATAGTCTTGGGGAGAATGTGGACAGTAAACTACTTTCTTCGGTAAAGGTATCATCATCCAATCTAAAACCAAATGAAACATCTAACTTGTCATCTAAAAATGATCTTGTTGCATTTGCAAAAAAACCGTATTTAAAAAAATCTATC
>JBCBZE010000380.1:0-2974 GCA_039815505.1 Bacteroidota bacterium
TAAAACAACATTTAGAAAATTTAGGTGGACGTATTACTTTTAAAAGTATAGAAAATCAAGGAACTACCTTTACGGTGCAGGTGCCGGTAGACCTTAAAAGCAAATGACCATGAAGAAAGTACTCTTAATAGAGGATGATACGGCTTTAAGGGAAAATACGGAAGAACTCTTGGAACTTGCCGGTTATAACATGGCAACGGCACCTAATGGAAGACTGGGTATACAATATGCCAAAGAATACCTTCCGGATATCATTGTGTGCGATATTATGATGCCAGAAGTCGATGGCTATGGTGTTCTGCAGGACCTTTCGTCCACGGAAATAACAAAACACATTCCCTTTATCTTTTTATCGGCAAAGACAGAACGCAAGGAAATACGCAAAGGAATGGACCTGGGGGCGGATGATTATCTTACTAAACCTTTTGATGAGGAGGATTTAATAAGCGCAATTGAAAGTAGATTGGCCAAAGCGGAAATACTATCTACAATGCGGAAGGATGCCGCTCAAATACAGCAGGATTCTGAAAACCAAATGCGAACCCTTCATGAGTTAAAGAATTTTTTTGATGACCATGGGGACGTGCTCACTTATGAAAAAGGAGCGCTTATTTACGCTGAAGGTGACCATTCCAATAAAATATACTTAATATTAAAAGGAGTGGTAAAATGCCATAAGATGGACGAGGACGGTAAGGAATTAATAACTGCTTTGCACCCGGCGGATGATTTTTTGGGCTTCACCTCTTTTTTGGATAACATTCCATATCAAGAATCGGCCACTGTTGTTGATGGTGCGGAACTAGCGGCAATATCCAAGGAGAACTTAAAAGCAATTTTGAAAAAGAACCATAATGTCTCTTTGGAATTAATGCAATTGTTGACCGAGAACATTACCGAGATCAAGGAACAACTTTTGCATATGGCTTATGGTTCCGTTCGGAAGAAAACGGCCCAAACACTTTTACAGTTTGCAGCGATTTTGAATAAAAACACAGAAGATCCCATTAAAATTTCCAGGAGCGATCTTGCCAGTGTAGCAGGAATTGCCACGGAAAGTTTAATTCGTACCCTTTCAGGATTCAAGAAAGAGGGACTTATTGCAATTGAGGGCCGTAACATTCGGATTATAGAACTTAAGGCACTGCAATACATTAATTAAAGAAGTAGTGCTTAACTTATTACAAATTGTTGAGATAACGTTTAAATTTCTTTCGCTGGTATTGAAAATGACTTTCATCATATTATACCTATGTTCTTCCCTATAGCTTTGCCCTCGAAGTAGTAGTAAACATAATGAAGCGTATTTTAATTCCCACCGACTTTTCTAAAAACTCATGGAACGCAATAAAGTATGCCATCCGATTTTTTAGAGCGGTCAATTGCACCTTTTACCTTTTACATGTGGCCAACTTAAATGAACGGCCTATCCATAACCTTTCTTTTGGAATTCCTATGTCATCAGCGGATATTCCAACCAAAAACCAGTTAGAAAGCATACTGGAAAATGCGAAAGGCTGCACTAATCCTAAACATCATAAATGGGTGCCCTTGCTTCAATATGGATATTTAATCGATATGATGAGAAGACAGATTGTTGAAAATAAAATTGATCTGGTGGTCATGGGGACCAAAGGGGCATCAGGTTTAAAAAAATTGATTATTGGTAGCAATACAGGGGATGTAATTACAAAAGTACATTGTAATACCTTGGTAGTGCCAGAGGATGTACGTTATCAAACACCTAGGGAAATTCTATTTCCTACCGATTATAATACCTTTTATTCAAACATTATTTTGGATACAATGTCCGAGCTGATCCAAAGAAGTACCGCTAATCTTAGTGTTTTACATATTGCCAAGAGCAATGGGGACTTATCGGAAAATCAAAAAATCAACAGGAAATACCTAAAGGATTATTTAGACGAGATCCTTCTAAAGAATAACGGTTTCCATTTGATCAAGGGGGATAATACGGTAAAGGAAATTCAAAAATTTGTTGTTGAGCATAAGATAGATTTTATGGTCATGGTGGCCAAAAACCTTAATTTTTTGCAACAGATTTTATTCGATTCCACGGTAGAAAAAGTAAGCTTTCATACGAAGGTCCCTTTTTTCATCATACACGAATAATACAGATGTGTTATTGATAACCAATTTCATCTGATATATATCATAGTTTTCCTTGTCTTGCACCAATACCTTTAGTTATCGTAAAAAGGGTAGAAGTATGCAAACTATATTGATTCCTACAGATTTTTCTGCCAATGCGGCACATGCCATTAAACATGCGTTGGAACTTTACAAATGCGATCGAACCAGTTTTTATTTTATGCATGCCTATGCGGATGAGGTCTATGCCAATGCCAAATCAAATACACGTAATTCCCTAAAAGAGATAAGAAGCGAACTTAGGAGAAAAACGGACCGATCCCTTCAAAAACTACTTCGGCAAATTGAACTGAAATCTCCTAACCCCAAACACTCCTATGAGGTGGTCTCTTCATTTGAGTCCTTGGTAGATGCGGTAAACAGTTTTGTGGACCAAGTGGATGTTGACCTCCTGATCATGGGTACTAAAGGAATAACCTCCAACGAACAAATCACCTTTGGCAGCCATACGGTCCAAGTGTTTAAGTATGTAAAATGTCCGGTTCTGGCAGTCCCTAATGGTTATGTTTATCAACAACCCAAAAGAATGTTATTTGCCACGGATTATATGTTGCCCTTTAAAAGAAGGGAACTGAAACTCTTGAATGAAATCGCCGGATCCTTTAAATCTGAAATACATTGCCTATATATTTCAAAACTCAAAAAATTATCGTTTCGTCAAGAGGATAATAAGTTATTCTTACAGGAGTCCTTATCAAAAGCATTTTTGTTTTTTAAGCAATGTTATAGCGATGACAGAGTGGCAAGTATTTTAAATTATATCGGACAGGAAAACATTGACATGTTGGTCATGGTAAATGCA
>JBCBZE010000327.1:0-3928 GCA_039815505.1 Bacteroidota bacterium
AAACTAATCATAGATGCCACTAATCCATTGGTTAAAACAGCAAACGGTTATGCTAGACCTATCCCTGAAAACATTACGGCGGGTGAGTGGATGCAGAACAGGTTGCCTAAGACCAGTATCATAAAATCGTTTACGACCTTGTGGTCCAAGTATTTGGAAACTGAATCAAATCGAGAAGGCGGTTTATTGGTAATGCCACTTTCAGGAAATAATGACCAACATAAAAAACAGGTAACACAACTAATAGAAGAAGCAGGGTTTTTTCCCTATGATTTAGGTGATTTGGTACAATCCAAACCCCAAGACCCGGGAAGCTCTGTTTGGAACAAACCATTGACTTTAAAAGAATTTGAAATAGCAATTCGACAATATTAGATTTTGGTCATCTATAAGGTGTTATTGGTTAACTGTAAACACCCTTTGAAGCCGAAATTTGTATCAAGAAATTAAAAACATAGAAATCATGAAAAAACTAACATTACTAAGCCTGTTATCCCTGATATTGGTTTCCTGTGGAATTACCAAAAGGGATCTTGAAATCAACTCAAGTCTCAGGGTAAATGAAACCTATCTAAAAAGTGCATCTCAAGACTCGGTTTTCAACGAAGTAAATACTGAAATTATTTCAGAATGGTGGGGCGAATTTAACGACCCAATTTTAGACACCTTAATCAATAAAGCCAGAAAAAACAACTTGGATATTAATGGTGCCATAGCAAACTTATATGCGTCAAGAGCCACATTAAGAGAAACCAAGTTTGATAGATTGCCTACGGTTACGGCCAACGGAAATTTGACGAGAACCCGATTAGGGGAAAACATTTTTGTCCCTGGCGCCAATCCAACCTTTACGACCTATAATTCAAGTTTTGATGCTTTCTGGGAAAGCGATTTATTCGGGAGGGTCTCAAATAGAATCAAAGGTGTTTATGCCGGTCAACAATTGGCAATGACCGATATGCAAGGTGCTTATGTAACAATTTTTGCCGAAGTGGCAAGAAGTTATATGGAACTTAGGGGTGCCCAATATCAGCTAGATATTGCAAATCGCAATCTTAAAGGACAACAAGACACCTATGATTTAACGGTTCGTCTTTCCGAAGCAGGAACAAGCAACAAACTAGATGTATCACGAGCCTTGGCGCAATTGGAAAACACCCGAGCTACCATTCCACCGCTGAAAGCAAGAATTGAAGCGTTGAAAAACAGTATTAGCGTTTTAGTGGGTGAGGTGCCCGGGCACCTGGATGAAACAATTACGACCAAAAAACCATTGCCAAGTCTTCCGGCATCCATCGCCATTGGGAATGTGACCGATTTATTGCGGAGACGACCAGATGTAAAACGAGCAGAGGCCCTGTTGCAGATGCAGATGGCAACATATAACCTATCCGTAGCGGAACTATATCCTAAAATTCAGTTTGGTGGTTCTTTAGGATTCTCAGCCGTAGATTTCTCAAACTTTGGAAACAACGATTCTTTTACCTGGAGCATCTTTCCCAGTATTAGTTGGGCAGCATTTAACCTAGGTCGTGTAAAACAACAGATCAAAAAGGAAGACGCATTGACTTTGGCCGCTTTACAACAGTATGAAAAAACAGTGCTGGAAGCCTTGGAGGAAATTAGAACCGCCATGACCAATTACACCAACGAATTGGAGCGTCGGGAAACATTAAGAAAATCTTCATTGGCAAGTGCTGAAGCTACGAATATTGCCAGAAAACGCTTTAACGCAGGTCTGGACAGCTTTATCGATTATCTGAGTGCGGACAACACACTATTACTGGCGGAAAATAGATTGGCTAGCAGTGAAATCGCTTCGGCAACGTCTTTAATAGCTATTTATAAAGCCCTTGGTGGCGGATGGAAAATTATTGGAACTGATGAATTGGACCAGCAATTTGAAACTTTGAAGCTTAAGGAATCAAAATAACAACATACAACAAGTTTTAATGTTGGATGAAGCAGCGATCTTTCAGAAATGAAAATCGCTGTTTTTTGTCAAAAAAGCGGTACCTTTTTAAGGTGAAAATAGATGGCATACATACGTTAGCTACCATTAAAGAATATTTTGACTTCATTAATTTTAACTGCCCTGTTTTTACTGGTTTTGCTATAGGAAGATTAGAAGATTCCGCAAAAGTGATTCCCCAGAAAATGCCTCCTTATCGCAAACGATTTTATAAGATTATGCTCATACTTAGCGGCGAGATAAACATGAGCAACAATCAAAATAAAGGACATCTAGAAACCAATACCCTATTTTTTTCAGGTGAAGGACATATTCAATCTTGGGAAAGTATAGCACCAATGAGTGGATATGTACTCTATTTTACTTCGGACTTCTACTCAGTGGTGCACAAAAAAAATAAATTGCATTCGGACTTTCCCTTTTTTACACAAAATGCATCAATGAGTATCAAAATAAGCCCGGAAGAAAGTAGACATCTACAGCGCACTTGCGAAAATATAGTACTGTTATCCCAACAAGATTTATCCAATAAAGGCGATATTTTTAGGTCCTACCTCAATATTTTACTATTGGAATCAAAAAACCTTTATAATGAAAAAATAGGTTCAAACGCAGTAATTCAAGATTCCGACAAACGTATTCTAAACAGTTTTAATCAACTGATAGAAAAACAATACGATACGGAGGAAGAAGATATTCTAAAATCTGTTAAGGAGTTTGCCAATGTATTGGCCATACACCCAACTCACCTCAATTACGTAGTAAAAAGTCTCACAGGAAATACGGCTCTGCAACTTATCCACAATAGAAAATTGCAAGAAGCCAAATCCTTATTATTGCAAACTTCTAAAACAGTAAGTGAGATTGCTTACGACCTATACTTTGACAACCCTACTCATTTTGTTCGTTTTGTAAAGAAAAAAACGGGCAAGACGCCGCTTCAATTGCGCAATACTTAAAAGTGGTCATTTCTTCTGGTTTATTGGTTTAATCTCAAGTTTTTGTCCGAGGTAGATTTGTAGTGTAATTATAAAATAACGCTAAAAACACATAAGAAATGGAAACAATACAACAAAATAGCACTTTTAAAATAGGTGGAGATTTAGAAGTAAATCGTCTAGGCTTTGGAGCATTGCATACCACTGGTCGTGGTGGATATGGACATCCAGATGATAAAAATGGAGTCATAGACCTACTTAAGAAAACTCAGAATCTAGGTGTTAACTTTATAGACACTGCGGATAGTTACGGACCATTTATTTCAGAAGAACTAATTTCTGAAGCATTATATCCTTATAATGAAGAAACAGTTATTGCAACCAAAGTTGGATATGAACGCCCAAACGGAAACTGGATTATTAATAATGACCCGAAGCGTATTCGCAAAGCGTTAGAAGGAAGTTTAAAACGTTTAAAAGTAGAACAGATTGATTTGTATCAATTACATCGAATTGACCCATCAATCCCACTATCAGAACAGATAGGCTTTTTGGCAGAGGTACAAAAAGAAGGCTTAATAAAACATATTGGTTTATCAGAAGTAAATCTTCCACAACTTCGAGAAGCGATGACCTATGCACATATAGCAAGTGTACAGAATCAATACAGCTACGGTAATAGAAAATGGGAAGATGTTTTAGAATTTACAGCTAAACACAACATAGCTTTCTTACCCTGGTATCCTTTAGATGCAGGTAATGTTTATGGGAAACAAAAACTGGAAACTATTGCGAAAAAATATGGCTTTACATTCCACCAAATAGCGCTTGCCTGGTTATTACATCATTCCAAAAATATTATTGTTATACCAGGGACATCTAATCTTAAACATTTGGAAGACAATGTAGTAGCCAGTCATATTCCTTTAAGTGATGATGATATCAACTTTTTAGATAACGGTAATTAAACATATAACGTGATGAAAAAACTAAAATCAGCATTCATTGTGTGGATAGC
>JBCBZE010000110.1:0-9247 GCA_039815505.1 Bacteroidota bacterium
GCAATAGGCAAGAGCGGCAAAAAAGTAAAAATCAATCCCGAGACCTACGAAATAAGGGACGGGAAATTATACCTCTTCTATGATTTTGGTTCCACGGATACTTTGGAAAAATGGATCGCCGAAGGAGCGGAAGAATTAAAAGACAATGCGGATCGGAACTGGGAAAAAATTACCCATAAAAAATGATATCCCGGCAATTAAGGCATCTCCTATCAACGCAACATCCGCCCTACTAGTTTCCATAGCGCGCCCACTACAGGCTAAAAATTAAAACTTGGCTTACCGCTGCCATAAAACTCTTGCTCAAAATGTGCATTATGGACGAAACTATCATCTCGTTAAATAATGATCAGACTCTACATATTCAAAATCTGGTGACTCTTTAAGAAATTGTCTCAATTGCCTAACATGTACTGAGCAATAGATTAACAAATGCCTTTCTTCTTTGGCAAAATTGGTCAAATCATAAGCGTTTGCATACATTTTCAGATTTCGTGTATATCATCTTGCCACACCATCGGTTCCCAAATAATTATCGCCGGCACCTTGCAAAACATTTTCGGTAAGATATCTTCGGTAGCTTTTTAGACGTGCGCTCGGTTCATTTAGGGTAATTAGATGTTTCGTTAATGAATGTGTTGTTTTTAAGGAACCACAAACCGATAAAAAAGCCCATAATCATATCGTGTAAATTTTTCGTACCGCCCATGCAGTTTTAGGTAAGCATCTTCATCATAATTATCCCAAACCAATCGGATGATGCATCCGATCAATAAACTCTGCCATGACCTAATTTTTTAGCTAATTTGAATCCAATTTGATAAACCTTATTACTTTTATCATCAATGGTAAAGCTTCCATTGAGATATTGTTGGTACTTAACGTTTGTGATTCTATCCGATTTGATACGATTCCGCCCAATTCATATTTTAGTTGGCTTGTATTCTGAAATTTTGTCCAAAGGAACGTTTAGTCCCAACTGTTTTTTCTCCTCTAGAAGATTGAATGGGAACTCCGGTTTATAGCCATCAAGTCTAACCTCTTGAAAATGAAAAACCCATGGTATCATGGCCTGAGCTTTATATTTCCCGATAAAATCAAAGGGGGAGGTCGATTTTTAGGTCATTATTTTTGGTTTGCCCAATGGAGGATATCAATAAGATGGTCGTCACTATTTCTAAAATAAGCTTTCTCATTTTTAAACATCGTTTGTTTCGTAACGCCATTCTTTCGCATTCATACAGTTCGGTATATAATTACCAATAAAAAACACCCTTGATCTATTCGTTGAAGTGGGACCTAGGGTGTCATTAAAATGTATTCTTTATAAGAATAGTTCTAAATATCAGTTGATAGCCAACCAATACATCTACTTTGAACGATTACCCATGTCATTGTTTTTGTAACGTAAAGAAATTGGTAATAAAACCAGGGGACGTAATGGCCAAATCAATGAAACCTACACAGGAAAAGGTAAAGCCGGTAATATTACCATACACTCCAGGTCCAAATGTATTGAAATGGATATCACTTGGGTCCCCTCCAAAACTTACTTGACCCGTAGCAGGGTTCACTTCAATGATCAAATCATCCGCTCCGTCCAAAGGTACGGCACCACCGATAATCGTGTACTGATTGGGACCGGGACCCGCTATAATCTCCCTTATGGGAGGTTGTGGTCCAAAAAAGGCATCAAAACGGTGGTTCAGTACATCATAGAACCCCACAATTTCATCTTGATTAAAGGGGCAGGCCACAAAAGAGTTGAATTCATAAGCCTGGCGCTGTTCCGGTTGTCCGAACAAATCACTTGATAGTTGGGCAAAAGTGAGTCTGCGTCCATCCAAACCTGTTGAGGTAGCTACAAACTGTACATTATCGCCGGGTTGAATTTCACTTGCTTCAATACCCAAAACGTCCGCAAGCTCCTGCCCGGTGATTTCCAATTGGGATGGAAAAGAACTGATCGTGGTCAATGGTGCCAACGGTACGGTGTCATTGCCCCTGAGCTTTCGTACTTGTACCTCCCATTCTGCCACGTTGTCCGCCGGATCGTCCACTGTTGCCGAAAACACCACACCTTCCAATGCCGTGGCGTCAATTACCGGAAAATCCGGATTTACAACGATCCGTACAAACGGTGCTATGTTGTTGGCCTCATTTTGCAGGACCTGTGGATCTTTGTCCCCATCCTTTTCACAGCTTACAAAAGCTAATGGGCAAATCATCATCATAACACTTGAATATCTTAAAAACTTTTTTTTCATGCTTACATCTTTTAAAATTGATTAATCTACAAATCCTTCCGGGTTCGTGTCCCAGAAAACAGGTTGGGATACGCCTGCCTTTTGAGGAACATTTGAATTGTTATCAGCAGCTGATTGAGGGTAGAAATTAGATCTTAGATATACCCCGGGATCGGCCAACTGAACCGCTGGCTGCATATCGTCGGGTTGCCCCGTTCTTCTGTATGTGTTATAGGCTTCGATACCATTGCACCATAAAGCGATCATATATTGCTGTACAAGTACTTTAAGCCTATCCGGTCCCGCGGCGCCATTAAATCTATCCATGATTTCCGCCACATGCGCATCTATTTCAATAGATGTGGGTATGAGGGCCGTTCCCGTAGCGGCTGCAATAGGTGCCCCAAAGTTGATCGTTGTGTTGATAGACTCCCTAATTCCCATTTCGAGCCAAATGGCCGCGTCACCTGAGGTCCCCAAGGTTTCCGCTGCTTCCGCAAGCATAAAATACGTATAGGAACTCATCATAATCGGGGAAATTCCTGCCCCTTGTAAGCCCTCATTAACGGCAGTAGAACCTGCAACGTTCCTAAAGGAATCATCATCAAATGGCCCTCCCGCAGGATAAACACCGAACATGGTCACGAAAGGAGTATGCGGTGGTATCCCATCGGCCCTAAAGTGATCCCATCCCCAAAGACCATTATACCCATTAGTGTTAGGAACCGTGCAAAAAAGTTCATCGGTACTGTAGTGCGGTGGGGCATTTTGTGTTGAACAATTGTTGGTCACTACATTCTGATCCGAGAAATCCGATACTTGTCTATAAAAATAGTATCGTATCCTGGGGTCGGTCTGCCCATATTCGTTTGCCATCAAATCCATATAGTAATTGGCCATTATAAAGCTAGCGCTAGGCCCGTTACCTCCATAGTTCTTCTCAAAAAATGGGTGTCTGGAGTCCGGTGCGGACAACGAAGTACCATAGTTAAAGATGAAATCATCTTCTGAATCCATGATCAGATTATTTTCGGCGATCAAGGTGTTGATTTCCGATATGGAGGCTGTAGGGCCAAAAATGGATTCATTGGCCAAGCGTGTCTGTAAAAAAAGCTTTAAACGCAGAGTATTGGCCAAGCGTATCCATTTTTCTTCAATGGTTACACCATTTCCATCACCATAATACAAATCCGTGACCGGAAGGGAGAATTCCTCCCGGTTTAAATTGGAGATCGCATCCAATAGCAATTGGTTGGCCGCTTCATATACCGAAGCGTCGTCATCCAAAACAGGACTAACATTGCCATCTGAACCTTGAATGGCATCGCTATAGGGTATATCCCCAAAATAATCTACTAGGGTGATAATGATATAGGCCTCAATAATCTGACCAATGGCTATATGGGTAAAGAGCCCCGCCTCTTCCGCCAGTGGTGTCATACTGCGAACATCAGCTAGAACCGTTGAATAGGCAGTTCCCCAAACCCGGTTGAAATTTCCGGGTGCATTCAATTCCCTATAAGATGGGCCGGATGCGTGGAGCATTCTGGTGGCTTCCATACCAAATTCGCTCATTCCCTGAAACCCGGTTCCCTCAACTCCCGAAAAAAAATCGGTTAAACCTTGTTGAATGGCATTCAAAAAGAAATCTACATCGGCCTGCGTTGGGTTCAAGGTATTAGGGCTTTCCTTTACACTTAAATCCGTTGTTTCACAACCCAGGACCAGCAACAAAAGTGCTATCGTTTGAATAGAAGTGGTAATCTTATTATACAGTTTTCTCATAATTCTTTTCTTTTTCTTATTAAAATGATGCTTTTACACTTAGGCCGTATCTCCTGCTAGAAGGACCGGAGATAAAATCTATTCCCTGTCCGTTACCTACTCCTGCACTGGAAGAATTGGTATCATAGTTAAGGTCATCATCAAAGTTGATCGCGTCGTACCATAAATTCAGACCCGATAAGGTAAATGAAAGACTCCCAAAAGGGGTTTTGTCCAGCAGCTTTCGGGGCAAGGAATATCCCAGGGATACTTCTTGCAATCGTATCGTGGTACCATCGAACACACCAAATTCATTAATGCTTGGATTCGCGGCGAAATATGTGTCAAAACCAAGGTTCGTTGACGTAATGGCCACATTGTTGGGACTTCCATCGGCAAATACACCTGGTAGTATATAATTGCACTCCCTACAGATGGGATCATCATAATCCACCACTCCCCTACCTAATAAAGAAGCTGCCGTAAAAGAAGAAATATCGCCACCGTGTCGGTATTGAATATTGGCAGATAACGTAAAGCCCTTATAGCTGATGGTCGGAATCAAGGCAGTGGTCCAATCGGGGTTGGGATCTCCTATCTCGGAAAGATTGGAATCTGCCTGATAGCGTCCATTGTTACCCACAATGGGATTCCCATTGTCATCCCTGAGGATGGTGCTCCCCAAAATAACCCCAAAAGGTCTTCCTTCCACCGCAAAGTTGGCAGGGGCTCCAATGGCCCTGGTCGTTAAGGCAATATTATCCGAGCCATCCGCCAAATCGGTCACCGTGGTTTCAATGGCCGAGAAGTTACCCGATATATTGAAAGCAAAACCGTCATTTTCGGTAGGCTGTATAATATCCAAACTGTAATCGACCTCTATACCCTTTGACTTGATCTCACCTATATTGACCAAGGTATTGGTAAAGCCAGAGGCATCATCCAATGATTGGGATGTAATCAAATCATCGGTGGTCTTGTCGAACAGACTTACGTTTAAGTTTAATCTATTAAAGAGTTTTGTATCTACCCCCAGCTCAAATTCCCGGACCAATTCAGGTTGTAAATCCCTGTTGCCCAAAGTATTGGATACATTGTTGGATGAAACCACCCCACCGCTGTTGGGGACAAAGGCCCTGGAATTCAAAACCAATTGATCTCTTGTATTAAAGGGCGGCGGAAAACCGGCCGAGGATCCAAATCCAAAACGAAGCTTTAGGTAATTCAAAAAATCTCCCTGTATGCCTGCAAATGCATCGGTGGGAACAAATGAGATACTGGCACCAGGATAAAAAATGGAATTGTTTTCACTTTCCAGGGTAGAGGTCCAGTCATTTCTGCCCACAACGTTCAAGAACAAATAATCTTTATACCCCAAAGTAGCGTCTAGATATATGCCGGCTTGATTGTCTTCCGAGTCAAAGGCAATTTGAAGTCCACTAAAGGAGTTGATAGAGGATTGATTGGTAAAATTAAAATGTCTTAGTACCCCAAAGACCAATTGACCAGTACTCTCTAGACCGTCACGTGAGAAAGTATCCCTTCTGCTATTGCCTCCCAGAATTACCTTTAAGTTCAAAGCATCGTTTAAATTCTTATCCGCAGAAAGAATTAAATCGTGATTGAAAATCGTATTTTTAACAAAACTCGTACGCAAAAGACCGGTAACATCACCATCTACCCCGCCGCGATTCTGCCCATAGAAATTTTGTTCCGTGTAGGTATCCAAACCAAATCGGTAACTAACGTTTAGCCAATCATTGATTTCATAGTTTACCGATGTTGTACCGTTGAAGCGATCCACATCCTGACTGGTCTTTACATTTTCCAAGGTCCATAACGGATGTTGTATGTCATTACCGGACCTGTAGTACACGCTGCGGCCATCCGCGGCCTGGAAGGGAATCCCCAAGAGGTCAATACTCCTAGGTGTATAGAGCACGTCCCCAAAAATGGAACCGGTCCCAAAAGCTGCCCCACTTCCCAAACTGGAGGCAACCGGGGGCGAGGTAAAATCCGTTCTGGCAAAATTAAATGAACCCGAAACCGTAATCTTATTGGATAGCTTTGCGTTGCCCCCAATCCCTATGTTATTGCGCAACACACGATTGCCCGCCACAAAACCTTGGTCATCGGTCCTGCCATAGCTTGCGTTAAAATTGGTGTTTTCGCCTCCGCCCCTGATATTAATGGAAGTGGTGTTTACACTACCGGTTCTAAAGAAGTTTTCAACGCTGTTGTAGGGCACATAGGCATAAGGCGTTGCCGCGACATCTTCAAAACCTGCCACCAAGGTTTGATCCCCTATAAAATTAAACGGGTGACGTAACAGGGCGATCCCATCCGGACCGTCTTCGATAAATTGCCCCGCGTTACCAATACCATCATCATCCGTTCTATCAAATCTGGGTCCCCAATTACTGAAAAAGTATCCAAACCCTTGGTGGAAACCTCCTCCATAATTATCCTGATAATCTGGAAGTACCGCTTCGTTAAAAAAGGTAGAATGTGAAACGGTTACCTCTGTTTTTTTACTTGTTAAACCGGTTGAAGCGTTCTTGGTGGTAATTAAAATAACACCATTTCTTCCACGACTACCATAGAGAACCGTTGCACTTAATCCTTTGAGTACATTGACCTTTTCGATATTATTGGGATCCAAATCCAAAAAACGGCTAGACTCCGTATTACCGGTCAAAAAACTGCTTTGTGTATTGGTTCCCGAGTCAAAAGGCACACCATCGACTATAAAAAGTGGCTGGTTGGATTGTGTAACCGATGTAAAGCCCCGTATTATGATATTTGTACCCGACCCGGAAAGACCATTGTTATTCGTAATATTCACACCCGCGATCTTTCCGTTGAGTATTCTCGCCACATCTGCCTCTGTCCGCTGCTCTATTTGATCGTTATCGATAGTGGTAACGGCATAACCCAACGCACGGGCCTCCCGTTGAATGCCCTGGGCGGTGACCACCACCTCTTCCAAGGTTTGCGCATCCTCCACCATTTGGATGTTTATAACAGCTTCCTCACCAATGATACGTCTCTCCTGTTTTTGGCCTATGTAGGTGAACAAGAGCGCTTGTCCAATAGTGGCATCGATGCTGAAATTGCCATCAAAATCTGTTTGGGTGCCCCTCGTGGTCCCTTCAACAATAACGCTTACCCCGGGTAAAGGCAATTGATCTTGATCAACCACCGTTCCGGAAATTGTTTTTTCTTGTGCCGTGGACGAAAAAATACCAAGTATGGCAAAAGCAATCGCCCCCAACAGGTTTTTTACTTTCATAAAATCTAAAGTTTTGTTAGTACTTATTTTGTGTTAGTGCAACTGAGAAAGGAGGGCGGGAGAGACTTGAACGTTAGCTAATTCAAATATCAAAAAGGAGAACAAAACTTAATGGATCGTCTCTTTTTGGTAAGGCTTCTCACCACCCTACCTTTACAATTGCGCTACAAATCAAAAAATTGATTTTTTCAAATTGTGAACGCTTACAAACATTTATGTAAACCATTACAAGCGTTTACATAATGAAACAATTCTTTGGGCATACACTATACATATAAACCCTATAAAACCATAGGGGTCAAGGAGGGCAACAGGAAAAAAAAGGTATGTTCCGTCTTCAAAGGAATAAAGGAATACATTTTACCATGTTCAGAAATTTGAAGGTTTGTTTTTAGGGTCGATGCAGGAACATAAGAAAGGTCAATTTAACCGTGCACCAAATAGGCAGGTGTCCGTGTAGGGATTAGGATATTCATCGATATGGATCATGTGTTTATAAGGACAAATGTGCTATGGGGGGAAGCTAAAAAGCCGGCCTCCCATGCTTATTTGTTCTTGTATTGGGATGGGGTCATTCCGGTTACCTTCTTAAAAGCTTTATAAAAGGATACCCTATTGTTGAAACCGGACTGATAAGCTATTTTTTGAATGGTAATACCGGAGTTTTTATCTTTCAATGCCAGTTCCGCCTCTCTTATGCGATATTGGTTCATGAAATCAAAAAAATTGGAGTTGAAATTTTCATTGATGATTTGGGAGGCATGATGCCTGGGAACATCCAGCATTTCGGCCAGATCATCAAGCCGTATATCGCTATCCAAATAGGGTTTCTCCTGCTCCATTAAGCGCTGAAGTTCTTTCTTCAATTCAATGGAGTAGCCCTTTGAAAGCCCCGTACGTTCATATTTTGTGAACGGAATGTATTTCTTCATGGTCAACGGACCTTCAAATATATGTGGTTGTACAATCCCAAAGTAGGCTACAGAGCCCACGAACAAGACAATAAAGTAACAGATGATATAATCGGAAAAAAGCGAATAATAGCCTAAGGGAATTCTAATGAAATAGGTAATAAAGCAAAGTAAATATCCAAAGAAAGCGGTAATTAAAAAGTTTGTCCAAATGGCATTCTCCTTAGGAATAGCAGTTTTATTCTTTGTTTTGGATATTATACTCACCGCACCATAAGTACTCATTTGAAGCATAGCAAAATAAGCCATGTTAATTGTTGGAAAACCATAATCCCTGAAACTACCATCTGCAATCGATGCCAATTTGGTATCTGCATCCAAAAAATAGAAAGATGATTTACTCAAAAGATAAATCACTAACGGAAGAAAATGTAAACTTTCCATAAAATGGAGCCGTTTTCTTGTCAATAACCTTTTTTGATATAAAAAAAACAGAGGGCCGTAACAAAGCCAGGGTACCGCATTGAAACCAAAAAAGTGAATATATTGGGACGTATATAGTAATTTGGACCAGAAAAGTGTATTCAACAAAAGGTTTAACGCAAACAGCAATAGGTAAACCCCCAAGAAACGGTTTGCTATAAAATCACCACGATGTCTTAAAAAGAAAAACACACCGTGCAACAATCCCAAAAACGCAAAAAACAAAAAAGAGGTTTCGTAAAAATTCATAAAGATCAATTTACTTAAAAGTAAAAAATGAAAAGTTAAACTTGTAAACCCTTATAAGTAGATACCACAATTTTATGTATTGGGAATTTGGTGAAGAATAAAAAATATAATCTTTAGAGAGTCAAAATAAAATTCCAATAAATAGATAAATACACTTATGGTTTTGACCTAAAAATTAGAAGGGCGTGCTATTTTTTTTACATAAAAACCTTAGAATATCTAGGGTTTTTATATTCGAGTGTTTTTTTATTCCTTTTCTATCTATTTAAATACGGCAGACCATCGACGAACTGCACAATACA
>JBCBZE010000189.1:0-6815 GCA_039815505.1 Bacteroidota bacterium
CATTGTGCTTCTAAAGCTTTGGAACAGACGAATTCCAGGGATATTATTGGTTGTGGTACTAGGAATATTAGCGGTTTATTTTTTGAATTTGGAAATGTTAGGCGTAGAAATAGTAGGCAACATACCTACAGGTTTACCCGCTTTTTCAATACCCAAAATGAGTTTTCAAAACACCATGGACCTATGGCCTATTGCAATAACCTTGGCCCTGGTAGGTTATTTGGAAGCTATTTCCATAGGAAAAGCGCTGGAAGAAAAGAATGACCAATATACCATAGACGCCAATAAAGAACTGGTGGCATTGGGTACTTCGAACATCGTAGGGTCTTTTTTTCAATCGTATCCCGTAACCGCCAGTTTCTCTCGTTCGGCGATTAGCAACGAGTCGGGGACAAAAACCAATTTAGCCTCTATTTTCAGCCTAATCCTTGTAGTGGTCGCCTTATTGTTTTTAACCCCCTTGTTCTACTATCTTCCCAACGCCGTATTGGCCTCCATCATTATGGTTTCGGTTTTTGGCCTTATCGACTTTACCTATCCCATGAGCTTGTGGTACCATCGTAAAGATGAATTCGTGGTATGGTTCCTCACTTTTTTTGTCACTTTGTTTGTCAGTATAACCACGGGTATCCTAATAGGGGTACTGTTTTCTTTATTGTTGATGGTCTACAGGACATCCAAACCCCATTTTGCGGTTTTAGGGAACATCAAAAATTCCGATTACTATAAAAACGTAAAACGGTTTGGCAATGAGGTTGTCATACGCGAAGATCTATTGATCGTTCGGTTCGATGCGCAACTTTATTTTGGTAATTCGTCCTATTTTAAAAAACAGTTGTTTAAATATATCGATAGTAAGGGAGATCAGCTCCAAGGAATTGTATTGAATGCCGAAGCCATAAATTATATCGACTCCACAGCGGCCAAAATGTTGAAGGCCGTAATCGATGAGGTACATCAAAGAGCTATACAATTTTATATTGCCGGAGCCATAGGCCCCACGAGGGATATTATTTTTAGAGGTGGCATTATTGATACCCTAGGTAGGGAAAACTTATTTGTACGGATAAAGGAAGCCGTAAATTATTTTGACGACCCTAGTAGTACGGTATCCGTATTGCAGGAAAAAGTAGCCAATCAGAACCTGAATCCAATGTGACATTGGTCACAAATGATTTTTTTAGGAAGCGTTACTTTTACATTGTTATTTAAACAAGGAATCATGACGATAGAACAGATTTATACAGGGTGTTTGGCGCAGGGAGCCTACTATGTTGAAAGCAAGGGAGAAGTGGCCATAATAGACCCTCTAAGGGAGGTAGCGCCCTATGTTCAAAGGGCAGCAGCGGATAATGCAAAAATCAAATATATTTTTGAAACACATTTTCACGCCGATTTTGTGAGTGGCCATGTTACATTATCCAAAGAAACAGGTGCTCCCATAATATTTGGACCTAATGCCAATCCATCCTTTAATGCGATCATAGCAACGGATGAACAAGAATTTAAACTAGGTGATGTACTTATTAAAGTACTGCATACGCCAGGGCATACTATGGAAAGCACTACTTATTTGCTAAAGGACGAAAAGGGAAAAGATTATGCTATCTTTTCTGGGGACACCTTGTTTTTAGGTGATGTAGGCAGACCTGATCTGGCACAGAAAGCAGCCAACATGACCCAAGAAGATTTGGCTGGTATATTATTTGATAGTTTGCGGAACAAAATTATGCCATTAGGGGACGAGGTTATTGTATACCCTGCCCATGGTTCTGGTTCGGCATGTGGAAAAAATATGATGAAAGAGACCGTTGATACCTTAGGTAATCAAAAGCAAATGAATTATGCCCTTAGATCTGATATGACCAAAGAAGAGTTCATCACGGAAGTAACCGAAGGCCTATTGCCACCGCCCAAATATTTTCCTTTGAATGCTAAAATGAATAAAGAAGGTTATGAGGATATTGATAAAATCATAGAAAGAGGTACCGTTGCGCTTTCCCCGAATGCTTTTGAAGCAGCGGCCAATGAAACAGGTGCCGTGGTATTGGACGTGCGACATCAGGAAGAATTTGTAAAAGGGCATGTTCCCCGCTCTATATTTATTGGTCTGCACGGTGATTTTGCCCCATGGGTAGGAGCCCTGATAGCAGATGTGCAACAACCCATTTTACTCATTACCCCCGAAGGAAAGGAGGTGGAGACGGTAACGCGATTGTCCCGTGTAGGTTTTGATCATACATTGGGCTATTTGGAGGGCGGTTTTAATGCTTGGAAGAAGTCCGGGAAAGATTATGATACCGTTGTTTCCTTACCGGTCGATGAGGTTAAGGAAAACATAACATCCAAGAAGATTTCTGTTTATGACGTACGGAAGGAAAGCGAGTATACTACCGAACATCTTTTAGACGCCCGGAATACACCTTTAAGTTTTCTAAATGACCATATGTCCCGGTTTCCGCAAGAAGATACATTTTATGTACACTGTGCAAGTGGATTTAGATCTATTATTGCCGCTTCTATCTTAAAAAGTAGGGGTGTCCATAATTTAGTCGATATTTCCGGGGGCTTTAAAGCCCTTAAAAAAAGTGGCCTTGAAGTAACGGACTACACATGTCCAACCACTTTAAGATAACAGTATTTCTTTGTAAAAAGTTGAACAAAAAAAGGATATGGCTCCATAAAACCCCAGTTATATCGTTTTATTGTTGATTATGCAATATGGCCCCCAAATTTTGTTTAATCTTCAAAATGTTAAAAAAATCACAATTTATTAGCTTTTTCTGAGTTTGAATTGTGTATCTTTAATAAGAATTATTTTACGCGTACATGATTAAGAATTTTATTGAGCGTATAGGGGCCATGAACTGTTTCTTGCTCCTAGTGGTAGTTTCGATTATCATCGTCTCAGAAGTACTTTTCCTTCAGGGAAACAAACTGGATGCAATTTTCATTGCATTTTGGGCACCGACCATACTAGGTTTTATGAACTACTTAAAGTATAAAAAGTAATGGATTTCATCTTACTATATTCCATTTTTGTCGCTGTTATATTTATGGTGTGGTTGCTTTTTGTAATTCGTATGTATCATAAAATGAAAGAATAAAAACCCCGGCGTCTTCTAAGGGTTTTATTTGGTACATACGTCTATATTAGACGGATAACTTATCCGAATTCGATAATTCAAATATTGTTTTGGGGTTTCCTTTAATATAGGAATCTATGATACGTTTGGTTTCCAATGTGTTTTTTTGAGGCATAATAAAAGCTTCTATGTCTGACAACCCGGCAATATCGACATCCTTTTGGATAAAACCGTAGCCGTGATATTGACTTTCTTTTACCAAAATAATAGCGTCTTCATCCGGATCCCTGCCCTTTTCCTTTATCACCAGGTTTTCACCATGAGCGCCCATTGATCTTATTGCCTTTTCTACCTTTTTGTTATAATCCTTTATATCTTCTTTTCCGGTACAGATTCCCCCACAACTTGTTATGCTATAATGGGAGCAGCTATTTACGTTTTCCTGTAAGTGACAGTACTTAGGACATAATTGATGGGCGGCACATACTTTTTGCAGATACGCTCGACAATCCTGTAGATTATAAAAAACAGTTAAGGCATTGGGTGTCAATTTCAATTTATTGTAAGCCAAATGCAAAATACCGTTTCGATCTTCATAACTAAATATACCATATGGCTTTAGAGTCCTTTTCTGGGCTTGGTTATAATGCGGGAAATGATGTTTTATAGCGGCAGACTCCATTAATAACGCCACAAGTTCACTTCCCGACAATTCAAAATCAATGTCGGACGTTTCGCGGCACATACGTACTTCTTTGTTGGCCTTGTCATAGAAATGGCTCAAAACCCTTTTTTTAATATTTTTGGACTTTCCCACATAGATGATCTCGCCTTTTTTGTTTTTAAAATAATAAATACCGGGTTGCGCGGGCAGTTTGTCAAAAATAATCTTGGAAAGCCCTGGAGGTAAGGTGGCTTCTTGCGAACGAGCATTTAGGAAAGTCTTAAAAACAGCTTCCGCTCCTTCTGCCTTTAGTAATCTTTCGAATAAGAGTACCGTAGCATGTGCATCACCCCTTGCCCTATGCCTATTGGTTAGGGGAATTCCCATGGATGTGCAAAGCTTTCCCAAACTGTAGGATCGGTATCCGGGAAATAGTTTTCGGGATAAGCGAACTGTACAGAGTTTTTTTCTAGTAAAGTCAAGGCCTAAATTTTTGAATTCGTTTTTAATGACGTTATAGTCAAAATTTACGGCATGGGCCACAAATATGGTATTCTGTGTAATTTCTTCAATGCTAGGCGCAATTTCTGCTATGGTAGGTGCATTGCGGACCATATGATTGTCTATTCCTGTTAACCCGGTAATGAAATAGGGAATTTCACATTCAGGATTTACCAAGGACGTAAATTCTTTTACAACCCCGTTCCCATCATATTTAAAAATAGATATCTCGGTAATCTTGTTCCCCTTTATACCGTTTCCGGTAGTTTCTATATCTACAATGGTATACATGAAATTAGCTGAGATTATTTTTGTTCAGGGTAACAATGACCGATTTACTAATTGGGGTATGGCTTTTATCGGCAAAATGATTATACGGAACCAGTACATTTGTTTCGGGAAAATAAGAGGCTAGATTGCCTTGGGGGATGTTATAGGGAACCACTAAAAAGTTGATCGCTTTTCTCAACGTACCATCATATTGACTGATCAAATCCACAATATCCAACTTTTTCAAGTCCCATTTTTGCATATCCTTGGGATTCATAAAAACTACCCGTCTTTCATTATAGACGCCCCTATATCTATCATTAAGACCATAGATGGTGGTGTTGAATTGATCATGGGAGCGTATGGTCATTAAAAGGAACTCATTTTCTTTTAACTTTAAAGAGGGCAGTTTACAACAACTTAATTGTGCTTTTCCATGTGGGAGTTTACTAAAATCCAAGTGCCTTACATTGTTGTGGAGATAGAATCCAGCCCCTTTGGATTTAGCTTGGATTCCTTTAAAACCTTTGATGACCTGTTCCAATTTTGTACGGATGAGTTCGTAATCCTCACTTAGGTTTTTCCAATCCACTACATGCCCATCCTTAAAATACGCATTCGCTATACCTCCGATAATTTCAGGTTCGCTTTTTAAATTTTTTGACCTCGGTGAAAGCAAACCTTTGGATCGGTGCACTTTGCCCATACTGTTCTCTACGGTGAAAAAGCGGTGTTTTCCATTCTTGCTATCTATCTCCGATCGTCCTAAAGTGGGCAATATAAGCGCCGTTCTTCCCGGAATAAGGTGTGTGCGATTCAGTTTGGTGCTAATATTGACCGTAAGTGAACAATTCTGTAGCGCTTGGGCGGTATATTCCGTATCCGAAGCGGCGGATACAAAATTACCTCCCAAGGAAAAGAAGATTTTAGCCTTTCCCTTGTGCATGGCTTCTATGGCATGTACCGTATCCAGGCCCTCCTTTGTGGGGGGCGAAAAACCAAAAGTTTTGGTAATTGATTCGTTTAATTCTTTAGACACATGATGCATTATACCCACGGAACGATCTCCCTGTACATTACTATGCCCGCGAACGGGACAGGTACCCGCTCCAGGTTTTCCCAGACTTCCTTTTAGTAGCAGGAGATTCACAATTTCCTTAATGTTATCCACGCTGTTTTTATGTTGGGTTAGGCCCATGGCCCAACAAACGATAATTCTTTTTTTATGGGTCAGTAAGGCAACGGTACGATCAATTTTTTCTTTTTTGACCCCGCACATGGAAATGAGCTCTTGTTCTGAAAATTGATCTAGATGATCTAATAAATCCTCATAACCGTGGGTATACGTTTTGATAAACCTATGGTCAAGGACATCTTGGTATTTTTTGTCGAGTTCCACTAACTTTTTGATGATCACTTTTAGTAAGGCGACGTCCTGGTTTATTTTAACTTGGAGATGTATATCTGTAAGGAGCGTCCCTGATGTCAATACGCCTTTAAGTTCTTGGGGGTTTTTAAATCGGATGAGCCCCGCTTCCTCCAATGGATTTATGCTGATGATCTTTCCGCCATTTTCCTTACACTTCTGAAGGGCCGATAACATGCGCGGATGGTTGGTACCCGGATTCTGTCCGATCACGATAACCACCTCCGCTTTATCAAAATCTTCCAATTTTACGGACCCCTTGCCTATGCCCAATGTTTCACTTAAGGCCACCCCGCTAGATTCATGGCACATATTGGAACAATCGGGCATATTATTGGTGCCGAACGCCCTTACGAACAAGCCATATAAAAAGGCGGCTTCATTGCTAGAACGCCCCGAAGTATAAAAGACTCCTTCATCCGGATGATTTAATCCCCGTAATTCTTTGGCTATGAGTTGATATGCCCCCTCCCATGAAATCGGCTCGTAATGGATACTATGGGGTTGTAACACCATAGGTTGGGTTAACCTACCACTTTTTCCAATTTGATAATCGGTCCATCGAGAGAGTTCTTCTATGGAATGTTGGGCAAAGAAATCTGTGTTCGTTTGTTTAAGAGTAGCTTCCTCTGCCAGTGCTTTGGCGCCGTTCTCACAATATTCTCCCAATTTAGAGGGTTTTTCGGGGTCTGGCCATGCACAGCCCGGGCAATCAAAACCGTCTTTCTGATTCATATTGGGGAGGGCATTTGCAGACCTGGCAATACCCATTTCCTTAATGGCATGTTGAAGCGCAACTTTAACCCCAGTGAGTCCAGCTGCATATGGAGCAGGTTCTTTGACGGTGATACCTGTAAATTCCGTAGGC
>JBCBZE010000391.1:0-2828 GCA_039815505.1 Bacteroidota bacterium
ACGGTGGCTTGGTCACTACGCTTAAACATAGCGGCCAACAATGGGATGCACCAAATGGTTGGGCACCTTTGCAATGGATTGCGGTCAACGGACTTCTGAATTATGGGTATACCGAAGAGGCCAAGGACATTATGGAAAGATGGTTGGCACTGAACGAAAAAGTATATAAAAACACGGGCAAGATGATGGAAAAGTATAACGTGGAGGATATAAGCCTGCTTTCCGGGGGAGGAGAATACGAAACCCAGGATGGTTTTGGTTGGACCAACGGGGTGGCCCTAGGTTTTAAGGACCTATTGGACCAATTGGAAAAAGAATAAGCATTAGTTGGTACCGACGCTCCCATACCATTTGGCAATGGTGTTTTCCGCTGGTTTGTACCTTGGGGAAAAATCTACGCTTTGAAAGGCATCATCTTCCGAAGTCCGTGTATCCCATTGCCAAATATAGGTGCCATGAAACCAATCCTTGTCCCATAAACGGTTAAATAGGGCCTCATATGCCCGTTGTTGGGTCCTATCCGATTTTTTGTTAAAAAGAATACCGAAAGTAGTGCCCCATTCCCAAGGTTTTATGGTGGCGGAAGCCTCACTCTTATAACCTACCTCGGTAAATAAAATGGGCTTTTCATGGGTTTTATAAAGCGTATGGAGTTTTTGTACGTGCCTGTCCCATCCCGTTTTGATCATTTCAAGATTTGGATTTTTGGTTTTGGTCAATGGAAAATAAGCTTGGATTCCAATATAGTCCAGTTCGCCCCAAAAATCGACCAATTCGTACTCACCATCCCAGTTGGCCGCATAGGTGAGCTTGCCCTTGTAAACGGTTTTTATTTCACGTACAAGGGACCACCATTGTTCCGGCGCATGCCTAAGGGAGGATTTTAGCTCTGTTCCGATACACAAAAGTTCCACCCCCGTTTCTTGGGCCATAATGGCATGATGGATTAGATTTTTTCGGTAGGATTCAAACCAAAGGGACCATGCCTCCTTGTTTGGCATTTTCACATTGGACCGCCAACCTTGGTCCATCCATAAATGAGGTTTTAGCTGTACGCGTACACCCTTCGCATGTAATTGTGCAATACTTTTGATGAACACGGAATCTCTTTGGGACCATTTACCTATTTCATTGGGAATGCCCATCTCCCGGGTATCTTCTCCTTTTTGATAATAAAAGGGCGTTATCGCGACCCATTCAATATTATTTTTGATCAATTCATCAATGTATTTTTCATTATGCTCCTTCCAACCAAAAACACTCATTCCACGATGTTTACCATCCGTTTTATACAGATTGGTGGCCTGCCTACTTCTGTTTTCTATGGTATGGTCCCAAGCATAGGCATAGTTTTCATTGCTATTGCCATAGACCAACAATTTAAAAATGACAAATATGGCCAATGTGGGCAATAAAAATCGAAACGCCGCTTGCTTCGCCATGGTGCTGAATCCTTTTTTGATATAGGTCCTATGGAAGTAACGACCTATCAAGAAAAGCAAATAAATAACCAAGAATGCCAAGTGTAAGGCCGTTAGAAAAGTAGTATACCCCATAAGTTCCAAGAAGAATTGAAAAGCTTCGGTAAGGGTAACGCTCTCATCGAGGGCCCGTAACAGAAACAACACAAAAAAAAGTACCCATGTAAAGAGGTACACCTTTAGAACAATAAACAAGCCTTTTCTCATGGGATTTCCGCTATAAGTGTCTGTCTATATGAAGAATAAATTTAAAAAATGTTACTATCAAATTGTATTTTTTTCTCTCCGTTAAAAATAGGGTTTCCCATTAACTATTTGGTAGGAAACAGAACCAAGGTTTTATTACTTTTATGGTATGCAACAATCCTTACTTTTTATTCCCGATATTTCTGGTTACACCAAATTTATTCAAACTACGGAAGCGGAACATAGCCAGCACGTCATCTCGGAATTGTTAGAGGTTCTGTTAGCTGCCAACACCCAGGATTTAAAGTTGGTGGAGATAGAGGGAGACGCATTGTTCTTTTACAAAGAAGGAGAAGTTCCTTCACAGGAAAACCTTTTGGCACAAATTGAGTTAATGTTTACGGCATTTTACAGTCATCTGGAAATGTTAAAAAAGAATCGTATTTGTCCGTGCAATGCCTGTGCGACCGCCCCTAATTTACAACTGAAGATTGTGGCCCATTGCGGTGACCTGCAGCATATTGAGGTGCAGAATACCCGAAAGCCTTTTGGAGAACAGGTGATAAAGGCGCATAGGTTGCTTAAAAACTCCGTGGAAAGCGAAAACTATGTACTCATTAGCCAAGACCTCGCAAATATCATTGGATTGTCCAAATACTATTTCAGCAAGTTATTTAGATTTGAACAAGGGGCGGATACGTATGATGATAAGGAAGTTCCATATATGTATTCCGTCATTGATCAAAAAAAGCTAAACCTCAAGGCTTTTGATCAACCTACAAAAATCAACTTTGATTACCCTTCGCCCTTAATCGTTGAAAAAGAATACCCGGTTTCCGCCGATATCTTGATGGAGTATATCACAAACTATAGCTATCGTCATTTTTGGGTAAAGGGCGTAGAACGATTTGAATATAATGAAAATGAAGTGACACGCTTGGGCTCGGAACATATATGTGTGGTCAATGGCAAACACCTAAACTTTGTGACCGTCACGAAGGACGTAAAATCGAACCAGCTGGTATATGGCGAGTTGACCAATAGCCCACCTCCTGTGGATAAACTATATCAATTCTACATTTTTACGCCTTTAACGGAGAATTCCTGTAAAATGGATGTAGAATTCTTTTGGGAAGCCAAATCTCCACTTAAGAAGTTGAT
>JBCBZE010000043.1:0-14846 GCA_039815505.1 Bacteroidota bacterium
CCCTAATATCCATTTGTTCCCAATTCTATGGAATGGGATAAGGAAGATTCCCAGTACGGCATAAATGGTAAGGATATCACCTCTATAAAAAAGATGGTGCAGATAGCCTATACCGAACAAAATGAGCAATCGCCAAAGAAAACGTCCCGCAAAACGATTTCCTTGCTTTTCCGCATTATTTATCTGAATAAAAAAGCTTAGACCAAAAAGAAAGGAAAAGAGTGCAAAGAACTTACCTCGAAGAAATACCGCGATAAAACCATCTACTATATAATCTGCAATACCTGCGCGGGTGGCATCCATGACATGTTCGGGGGTAGGGGCACCCACATAATTCTCCACCATATGGACAATCACTATACCGGCCAAAGAAAAACCGCGTAAGGCATCTATAATCTCTATTCTTTTTTTGGTAGGGTGGGTAGATGTAACGATAGTCATTGTTTTTTGTTTTAGCCGGCTACGGATATCTATAAGACTATCATTATACTGTAAGCGTTACAAAAAAAGGCTAAAAAGAAAATACCGTTATGATAAATAGGTTTCAAAGTATGGGGAGGTGCTAAAACAAAACCAGTCAAACCCTTGGAAAACAATGAAGAACCTAAACTTTCCGGACATCACCTTATCCAGTTACGAGTGCTCGATAGCCGTGCAAAAAACACTAGGGCAACACCCACAATAATAACCATAATGGGCACGATCATAGCTCCGGGTCCATAAATTTCAAAGTTATCGCTAATAAAAATGACATGGGTCACTTGGAAAACGATTCCAATCAATGAAACTAAAAAAATTGGCCTGGCCCACTCTTTTCTCAATAATAAGGCGATGCATCCCGAGGTCCCACCAAAGACTGCAATTGCAAAAGCGGCAATAACCCAAGTAGGTTGGGGTTCGGGCTCCGGCATTTTATCAAAAGGACCGTCGGTAATAAATGCCTGCGCAAGGTAGGCTATGACACCCATGAGGTTCCAAAGAAGTGCAATGGCGCTCACCAACCAAAACCAAAAAGGAGGTTTTATTATTTCTTTGTTCATCATTTTATTCTTTTTCTTTAAAAAGAGGAGACCGATAAAATACAAAAGTAGCTGTTGGCCTTAAATAATTTGTTTAATTAATTCAATAGTATCTTTATTACATGCAAAAAGAACGCTATTACTATTTGATAAGAGTTCAATTTTTAGGCTTTCGCTATAGTGGTTGGCAAAAGCAACCTAAGGAAAGGACGATAGAAGGGATGTTGACCAAGACGTTGAAATTTATATTGCCTCCCGTAAAGTTTAAGATATTGGGGGCTAGCCGTACCGATGCCAAGGTCTCGGCCTTAGATGCCGCTTTTGAGCTTTTTCTGGAGAACACCCCTATTTTGAACTTAGAGGAGTTTATCCTAACGTTCAATGCAAATTTACCTCCGGATATAAAAATAACGGCGATTGTTAATACGGACAGTACGTTCAATATCATTCAGCATGGTAAAGTAAAGGAGTATGTTTATCTTTTTTCTTTTGGACAAAAAAATCATCCCTATTGCGCCCCGTACCTTATGAACCATGTGGGTGATTTGGACATTAAGGCTATGAAAAATGCAGCTTTATTGTTCGCAGGTACCCATAATTTCAGGGCATATACCTCAAGACCCCGTGAACATACCCGGTTCATTAGAACCTTATTGCTTTGTGAGATACAGGAAAACAAGCTTTTGAAGGCCAATTTTTTCCCGGAAAAGAGCTTTGCGCTTCACATTAAAGGAAACGGTTTTATGCGTTATCAAGTACGTATGATTATGGGGGCTTTGATACAATTGGGTAGGGGAGAGCTTGGCATTGAAGATATAAAGGCATCTTTTAATGATGATTCGGTAATGAAAATAACGTTCGTTGCCCCAGGATCTGGGCTACATCTGAATAAACTACATTTTGAAGTTTAACACGGGTACTATAATTTTTTGTACATTGAAAATAAATAAAGGGCAATGCAGTATTGGTTATATAGCTTTCTTCTTGTTCTGGGAATATACTTGGCAATAAGCATTTTACTTTACTTTTTGCAAGACTTTTTAATGTTTAAGCCCGAGAAATTACCTAAGGATTTCCAATTCTATTATGATAATCAGGAGATAGAAGAGTATAATATAGAAACCAGGGACGGGGCAATTATCAATGGTCTACGCTTTAAGGCTCAAAACCCGAAGGGAGTAGTATTTTATCTTAAAGGAAATTCCAAGAGTATCAAAGGTTGGGGCAAGTTTGCGGTAGACTTTACCCGACACGGCTACGATGTGCTTATGGTAGATTATCGGGGTTTTGGAAAAAGCACGGGTAGGAGAACGCAAAAGGCCATTAAACGGGATCTTCAAGTGGTCTACAATAAACTGAAGGAAAGTGTATCGGAAAAGTATATTATTTTATATGGGCGTTCCTTGGGCTCGGGCTTTGCCACGAAACTGGCATCTATGAACAACCCACGAATGCTGATTTTAGATGCACCGTATTACAGTTTGAGCAAAGTGGCCAAAAAATTTATTCCCTTTATGCCATTGTCTATCCTTATAAAGTTTCCCATGCCCACCTATAAATGGTTGAAATATGTAAATTGTCCCATACATATTATCCATGGGACGGATGATCGGCTTATTCCATATAAAACAAGTGTAAAATTATCTAAGATCAAACCTAAAACCACAAGATTATATACGGTAATTGGTGGAGGGCATAAGAATTTGAACACCTTTGAATCCTATCATAAAATGCTTAGCGAAATCATTACCACAAAACCAAAAAAGATAAACTTGGAAGGTTCCAGTATTCATGTAAAACATACTTCAAAACCTACTAATGCACAAGCTTAGGAAGATAGGCAAGATATTGCTGATTTTTTTTGTGCTTCTATTGACTATGCTATACTTTTTACAAGAGAAACTTATTTTTTTACCCACTAATTTACCTAGTGACCATGTATACTCCTTCGATGTTCCCTTTGAGGAAATTTTCCTTGAGGCCGAGGATGGAGCCCAATTAAATGCCATTCATTTTAAGCAAGACAATCCTGCAGGAGTAATTTTGTATTTTCATGGTAATGCTGGCGATTTGCAACGATGGGGCGGTATTACCACTTTTTTTGCCCAATGGTCTTATGACGTAATTGTCATGGACTATAGGACCTATGGGAAAAGTACAGGGAAGTTAAGCGAACAGGCACTTCATGGGGACGCTCAACTTTTCTACGAATATGCGCTTGAACGGTATACAAATGACGATATAATTGTGTATGGCAGATCTTTAGGTACGGGTATCGCCACATATTTGTCCGCGAACAATAAACCGGCCCAACTTATTTTGGAAACCCCTTATTTCAGTTTGCTCGATGTTGCAAAAGAAAGATTTCCTTTTTTACCTTTGAAATGGATGATGAAGTATCATTTTTTATCGTATAAGCATATACAAGGGGTTCAGTGCCCCATTACTATTTTTCATGGTACTGAAGATGACATAGTACCTTATGAATCGGGTAAACGCTTGTATGAATCCATTTCTGGAAAGCAGGCAGAAATGTATACCATTGAAGGGGGTGCCCATAATAATCTGATCAATTTTGACACCTATCAGGAAGGTATAGATAAGATTCTTGATCAATCAAAGAGCCCAGAGGACAAATAACGATCGCCCCTATCACAGACAATGGAGACGACAACACCTTGCTCCATACTTTCTACTAAACGCAAAGCTGCGGTAGCGGCCCCTCCGCTGCTCATTCCGGAAAATATACCTTCTTCCTTGGCCAAGCGTCTAGCCATAATTTTGGCCTCTTGTTCATTGACCTCCATTACCTGATCTACCTTTGAAGGATTAAAAATTTTTGGGAGATATGCTTCCGGCCATTTACGTATGCCTGGAATTCGGGAACCGTCGGTGGGTTGTACACCAATTATTTGTACTTTGGAATTCTGCTCCTTCAAATACGTGGATGTTCCCATAATGGTCCCTGTTGTTCCCATGGAAGACACAAAGTGGGTGATTTTCTCTTTCGTATCCCTCCAAATCTCAGGACCCGTAGTGTTATAATGTGCCTTCCAATTGGCATTATTGGCAAATTGGTCCAACATCAAGAACCCCTTGTCCCGTACTTTGGCCTCTGCATAATCCCTTGCTCCCTCAATACCAATATCCTCTGGGGTAAGGGTTACTTTGGCCCCATAGGCACGCATGGTCTGTATGCGTTCTTTAGTAGAATTCTCGGGCATTACAAGTTCAATATCCAATCCGAAAATTCCGCAGATCATGGCCAATGCAATTCCCGTATTTCCACTGGTAGCTTCAATAAGTTTGGAATCCATATGTATCTTGCCCGTGTCCAGACCGGTTTTGATCATATTGTAAGCGGCTCTATCCTTTACGCTGCCTCCCGGATTATGTCCCTCGAGCTTAAAGAAGAGTTTTACATTGGGATTTTGATTCAATACTTTGGATGCCACAAGGGGGGTGTTCCCAATTAAATCCAGTACATTATGAGACATGGGGGAGGGTTTTTATCTTGATTTCCGGTGTATGGAAAACGGTAGAATTGGCAGGTACGGAAGAGGTTAACCAAGCGTTGCCACCAATGACCGAATTCTCTCCGATTATCGTATCCCCTCCTAAAATGGTAGCGTTGGCATATATGGTTACATTATCTTCGATGGTAGGATGGCGCTTTACCCGTTGCAAACTTTTCGCAACATAGAGGGCACCAAGTGTTACCCCCTGATATATTTTTACATTGTTCCGTATAACCGCGGTCTCGCCGATGACCACACCCGTGGCGTGATCAATAAAAAAGGAATTACCAATTTGAGCACCTGGATTTATGTCCACTCCCGTTTGTCTGTGCGCGTATTCCGTCATTAACCTGGGAACCAAGGGGAAGCCCTCTATATATAGCTCATGTGCCAATCGGTAAATAGCAATGGCATAAAAACCGGGATAGGCCATATAGACCTCCTCAATGGAAAGTGATGCCGGATCACAGTTTACAATAGCCTCTGCATCCATGTTCAGATCCTCAAGGACTTTAGGAAGTTGGGTTACATAATGTTCCCAGATTTTTTTACATGGTCTATCGGCGTCCCAACAGGCAAGGTCCATTAAGGTATCGAACTCTTTTTCAAGTACATCAAGATTCTTTTCCACCGGGGTCTCAATATCAAATAAGGTGTAAAATAGGCGATTTGTAAAAACCTCTACTTTTTCCTTTAGCCGATAGCGAAGATTGGGTTGTTTTTTATGATGATTGATTTTTTTAATGATCGAGGCCTTATCCATAGTGTATCGATTGAACACTCAAAATTAACCAATATTTTAAAATCGCATTACCTAAAATGGTTAACTTTAGCTTAAAATAATCCAGAATAGTAGTCGAATGCAAAATGCCGTAATTACGCAGAAAACACTCAATTTCTTAAAAAAATTGGATAAGAACAATAACAGGGAGTGGTTCACGGAACACAAAACTGAATTCAAGAACCATGAAATGGACGCCAAGCGCTTTTATGAAAGCTTAATGGAACGCCTGAAGGATCATGATGATATTGAAAAGCTCAAAATGTTCCGGATTTATAGGGATGTACGTTTCTCAAAGGACAAAACGCCATATAAAGCCCACTTTGCCGGTTCTTTCTCACGAGCGGGCGCTAGACTCAGAGGAGGGTATTATTTACGGATAAAACCGGATGAAACTTTTATTGCGACCGGATTCTGGGAACCCAATAAAGAAGACCTGTTCAGAATACGAAAAGAGTTTGAACTGGACGCATCCGATATACGAAAGATACTTGATGATAAAACCTTCCGTGATATTTGGGGCGAACTGCAGGGCGATGCCGTAAAAACAGCCCCCAAAGGTTTTGACAAAGAGCACCCTAACATTGATCTGATCAAAAGAAAACAATTTATTTTTGTGCGCAATTTTACGGACAAGGAAGTTTTATCGCCTAATTTGATGGATGAGCTAGATCACTCGTTCAAGTTGATCAGACCTTATTTTGATCTAATGAGCGATATACTCACCACTAATCTTAACGGGGAATCCCTATTGGACTAACATTTGATCTTCTAACAGTTGTATCTGATCTTTGATACGTTCTATGACCATATGCATCATCCTTTTATTTAGGGAAGAGGAATTTAGGATGTATTCCTCATATTCCTCCAATGTAAAGTGACCGATGACCATTCCTTTTAAGGAGTTTCTAAACTTAATGTCTTTTTGAATCGCATTTTCAATGTATTCCATGCGCCTTTCCATTGAAAGCTCATAAAAAGCATTCTTATGCTTCCGGATATAATTCTTAAACACCGCTATAAATAGGAAATTTTGAAGTTTTATGATCGGACGAAGTGTTTTGTTTTGAAAACGCTCATCATTGCTCATACTGTCGGTTACTTTTGCGGAGGAAATCTCTGGACGAATTTTTAAGAGATTCTGGGACCTTTGGTTCATCACAAGAAGTTTTAATAAAGATAGAGATTTACCTATTTGGCATTTTTCTGCTTACAGATTAGTTTTTAACGGGTTTATGAACAAAATGAGTAGGAAGAAAATGGATATAACAAAGCGGGACAAAAATGCTATCCAGATTGCCAAGAATCGCATTTTGCCCCGCTTAATATAATTCTATTTCTATATGGAGATTACTTGCTTTCTAAAAACTCGTCAAAACTTTTGATGGTAATATCCTTAGCTCCCTTGAATTTTTTCTTGAGCTTGGCGAAATCCACTTTTGCCGCCTCAAACCTATTGGATATAATGTTCAAGTTTTGTAATTCCGAAGCCGAGGGCTTATCGTAATTATCGGCTACCTTGCTGAACAGGTCGGTCATTTTCTCACGTAATTGCGGTTCCGAAGAACCTACGTAGTTATCACCGGTAGTGATAACTAGGGTTTCTTTGAGTGCATTTAGTTTTGAGACCATCTTGGAATTTTTGTCCAGTTCAGCTTTAGCGATCGTTTCATCTACCTCATATACCAAATAGGCAAGTTCTTGACTCATGTCGTATAGCTTCATCGTAGTTTCGTTCTTTAACGTACGCTCCGCTTCCGTTAAGGTAGAACTCTTATCATATATCAGTTCAAAGGTATGTTCATAGGTTTCCTTTCCTTTGGTCATAACCGCTTTATAGCTTCCGGCAGGAACTCTCGGCGAGGTAAAGCCTCCAAAAGTAAATGTCTTCCCTTTGGCCACCTTGGGTTGTTTTCTGGTAAACCCCCAATTTACTATATTGATTCCCTTGGATTTCCCAGGGCCAAGTTCCGTAATTACATTACCTTCCATGTCCTGTATTTCCATGGTCATTTTTCCAAAGGTATGTCGCTTACTGAGTAAATACTTGATCTGCAAATTACTGGTCTTGCTTCGTCCAACGAATTGGGTCTCATTACCAAAGTTACCTGAAAAACCACTTTTCTCATTGATTACCGTAGGCTCGTTTTTAAAGAAATGTACTTTGGACGATAATACCTCATCATTAATTTCACGTAAGGGGGATATATCGTCCAAGATAATGACGCCCCTACCATGCGTACCCATCACCAGATCATTGGTCGCTTTTTGCAAGTCGATAAAATGTATGGCCACCGATGGCATGTTATTGGTGAATTTACTCCAGTTTTTCCCGCCATCCATGGTAATGTACAATCCAAATTCGGTTCCAAGGAATAGCAGGTCGGGATTTACATAGTCTTCTTGGATATTACGCGCAAAACCTACGATATCATCAGAAATAATATTGGTCCATGTTTTACCAAAATCGGTGGTCTTATAGGCGTAAGGATTCATATCGTTCATGGTATGCCCATCAAAGACAGCATAAGCGGTACCTTTATCAAAGCTACTGGCCTCGATATGATAACACCAAGTGTTCTTGGGAAGCCCGGAAATATTGGCGATGGTATTGGTCCATGTTTTTCCACCATCCCGGGTCACCTGTACGTTGCCATCGTCCGTACCTACCCAAAGTACATTTTCGTCCAAAGGTGACTCTGCAATTGTAAAAATGGTCGTATGGTTCTCCGCACCGGAGTTATCCTTGGACAATCCACCGGAATCCTCCTGGGTCTGCTTAGCCGGGTCGTTCGTGCTGAGATCCGGGGAAATAATTTCCCAAGTGTCCCCCATATCTTCCGATTTATGAACATACTGACTTCCCATGTAAAATCGATCTGGTTGGTGTGCGCTTACCGCCATGGGGGCGTTCCAGTTAAAACGCAACTTTTGACCTTCCTTGCTGGGTAGGGGTTGTATGGTTTTCGTAAGGTTTCTATCCACATCATAGCGCCAAACGTTTTCCGCTCCTTGCATTTCAGAGTAAATAACGTTTTTAGTAGGGTGCTTCAACACTCTAAATCCGTCACCAAAACCAACCGAATTCCAATCTCTTGCTTCCACACCTCCTTGGGAAGAAGAAGGGCCCCACCAAGAACCGTTATCCTGCAACCCTCCATAAACGTTGTAAGGCGTGGCATCGTCCACACTAATATGATAAAATTGTGATAAGGGAAGGTTTTCAACAATTTCCATATTGGTTCCCCCGTCCCAAGATCGGTACACACCACCATCCGTGCCCACGTACATAATATCCGAATCCTTTATGCTAAAGGCTATATCATGGATATCACTATGCATTTGTCCTAGATTTTTAAAGGTCTTTCCACCATCCCTGGAAATAGAGCCGCTAAGGCCACCTTTTACGACTACATTTTCATCTCTTGGATCTACTACGATCCTTGAAAAGTAAAAAGGGCGTACGGTAATGCCGAAGTCATTGTTCAATTGTTCCCAGCTTTTACCGGCATCGTCACTTCTGTACAATCCTTTTCTTTCATCCTTTTCCGCCTCTATTACCGTGTACAGTACATTTGGATTGGACGGTGCAATGGCTATGGCCAATCTTCCCAGCTTTCCTTTTGGAAAACCATTGTGGATTTTATTCCAAGTAGCTCCTGCATCCGTGGATTTGTATAGGGCACTTTTGGCGCCTCCCGATTCAAAACCCCATCCTGTTCTTCTAAATTCCCACATGGAGGCATAAAGTACGTTGGGATCCTTAGGATCCATGGCCAGATCGGCACATCCGGTTTTCTGATCGATAAACAATAACTTTTCCCAAGTTGTGCCCCCATCCATGGATTTATAGACACCACGTTCGTCGCTATCGCCCCAAAGAGCACCCAATACACCTAAATAAATTTCTTTGGAGTTATCTGGGTTGATGATGATATTGGCAATACGTTCAGATTTATCAAAGCCTAATTTTGTCCAATTGGAACCACCATCAACGGATTTGTATAAACCATCACCGACAGAAACACTATTTCTGGGCCATGTTTCCCCGGTACCCACATATATCGTATTATCAGGGTCGTTGGGATCTAAGGCCACAGCACCAATAGATTGGCAGTAATCATCAAAAATGGGATTGAAAGTTGTACCCGCATCATTGGATTTCCAAACACCTCCGCCAGCGGTACCTGCATAGATAATTCTGCTGTTGGTTGGATGTAGTTCCATATCATTGATGCGCCCGCTCATCAAAGCAGGTCCAATGTGTCTGGCGGTCATATCGCCAAAGAGTTCTTTTCCTTTAATGGATTTCTTTGCCTGTGCTTCTCCCGAAAACGGCATCAAAATTCCAAATGCCATTAAGGCGAAAACTAATTTTTTCATCTCGTAAGCTGGTTTTAATAAAAAAGACCCTCGTTAAAGGGTCTTTTGGAAGTTAGTATGTGTTATTCTTTTTCGGTTTCGGTCTCCACCTCTTCTGGAAAAGCAAATGCGCTTTCCTCCACAGTTGGATTCAATTCTATCTTTTCAATGGTCAAGGGGTTGCCCGGTTGCCCTTTAACACCCTGTGTCATGGCAAACGGAAAATATAGTCCGTCCACTTCTTGATAATCGCTCATCGTAATTTCTTGTGTCATTCCTTTTCCTTGACCGGATTTTATTTCGGATTGTAAAGCAATGGGCACAAAGTTTTCCGTATCAAAATAGTAAAAGGTTACATCCTCTTCTTGCTTCCCGTCTATGGTCACGGGTTCTTTTATCAATTTTATCTTAAAGGTCTCGGCACCATCAATGGTTTCTTTGCCCAAAAGTTCCGCGGTATATCCTTTTTCTTTATAGTCCACGAAAGAATCTGGAAAATCGTTGGTGTTCAATTTAAAATTCTCTGTAGCCTCCGCGTCACTTTTTTCCGCCTTCATCGTCAAAAAATTATGGCTCCAAAGTGTTTCGCCATCAAAAACCCCCTGTTTGATCTCCTTTCCTTGGAAATTGATGAGTGTCATTTGTCTACCGTCTTTCATTTGAACAATTTCCAACGGAATTTCCAATCCGCCTTGGTTTACTTTAGCGGTCATTTTCATTCCTTCCATGCTCTTCAATTTTTCCAATCCGCCAATATTCTCAAAATAGGCATCCAAAATTTCATCAACGGTTGTTTGGGCCTGTAATGGCATAGTCAACGCCATGGTAAATAGGGCAATACAAAGTTTTAGTGTTTTCATTTTTATCTTTTTTATTAGAATTAGTCCATTAGTATCAAAGATAGAAGTTATGTTACAATTTTACATTGTTTTTTTTCCATATGATCTAGATTCATTGGTGTTTTTGATACATTCGTTATCTTTAAAGTATTAAAAAATTGGATACATGAAGTTTGGAAAAGTAGACCAACCGGAATTAGTGGATTTTACCATTCCCAAAGATCATCCCGATACGGAAGTGGTGTTGTCCCGTGCCGATAAAAAAGATACGCTGGAAGTGTATATCGGTTGTGCAAAATGGAATAGGCAAGATTTAAAGAATTTTTATCCAAGAGGAACAAAGGATGAGTTGACCTATTATGCGTCCCAGTTTAATTGTATTGAGCTAAATGCTACTTTTTACCGAATTTTCCCTGGGGAACAATACAGTAAATGGTATGATAAAACCCCGGATAATTTTCGGTTTTTCCCCAAGGTATCCAATGAAATAAGCCATCTACGGCGCTTAAATGATCAGATATACCCCACGATAGATAGGTATCTTGAAGTAACGGCGAATCTTAAGGAAAAGTTGGGTACCATCTTTCTTCAAATGCACAATAATTTTGGACCTAAAAATTGGGATAGGGTGACCCGTTTTGTGGAATATTGGCCCAAGGAATTTCCCTTGGCCATGGAGTTTAGGCACACCGATTGGTTCAATGATGAAAAAGTGGCGCAAGAACTATATCATTTGCTACAAGAACATAACATTGCAAATATCCTGGTGGATACGGCCGGAAGAAGGGATATTATGCATATGCGGTTGACCAATGCCGAGGCATTTGTGCGTTATGTAGGAGCCAATCATAAGAGTGATTACAATCGTTTGGACGAGTGGGTGGATAGGTTAACAACATGGTACGACCAAGGTTTGCGTAAGATTCATTTTTTTGTACATCAGAATTTAGAACTGGAATCTCCCTTATTATCCGCCTATTTCATAGAAAAAATGAATGCGGCGCTACCCGTACAATTAAAGGTTCCGGATACCCTGGTTAAACCCAAAACCTTATTTTAATAACTGGCGCCCACTTCCACGAATGTATTTTTAAAATGGAATTTGGGAGCGACCGGGGCCGCCATACAACAGGTAGAACCTAGATAGAATAGGGCAATTTCCTGTAATTTTTTTATGGAACGACCCAATGTAATGTTCTTGGGAAGTTCTATGGTACCTACCGCAGGCCCCCCTACAATGGATAAATACCAAACACGGCCGTCTTCATCCGTAATATCTATATTATAACGCTCGTTCCTAAATGCAGGTAACGAAGGGTTTTCTTTGTATATCCATGGCCGCAATATGACAAGGTCTCCCGGAACGTGCTGTATCCGTGTTATACGTCCGCTGACAGGGGCGTGGATGCGATGATAGTTTTTGTTATGCAAAAAGACATTGGTAAAAGCATAGGAGGATGGTATATGGTCTTGTTCAACACCGAAAATAGTGGCTATGGTGCGTTCATCAGATTTAACTTTTGACGTGTATATGCTACCTACGTTTCCCTCATCGCACAATAAACCTTCACAGGGCCAAACCGATGGATGCTCGTTTTCCGGAAGCGTTTTATATTCCCGGATGAAGAAATCTTGGAAACTATTAAAGTTCTTTTTTCCTTTGGGCGGCTTAAACTTGTCCAGGTAATTTTTGTCGCTGTAGTTTATCTTAATATACGGTTTTATGATCCATTTGGAATACCTTTTGTTGTATGCGGACGCATAACCGGCCGATAACTTCCTCTGAATATCGCTTGGGAGATTACCCCAAACCTTAACGGATAAAAATTGATAAAAATTTGCCCTCCATTCCGGTACTTTGAATACTGTAAAGGAAGAATCCAAAGCATACGATCGATCTATAGTAGTGTCCATCAATCTACAATTTTGTTATCCCACAGTACATTGATAATTTTCCATTTGCCGTTTATTTTGGCCAAATGCATATAGTCATAGAAGTCGTATTGATTGGTGCTTGCCTTAATGCTGGCAATGTTTCCATCGATATCCAATATTTGAACATCTACGGTAAGCGGTGATTCCTTGAGCTTGGCCCATTTTTTTCCATCCAGTTTGGTCAGGGAGACCAATTCGGTATAACCCATATTTTTCACCAATTGAAAGCCCTCTCGCTCAATAATATGCCTTTTGGCCACCTCATGATGAACGGCGCGTTCCATTTGGGATTGATTGCTGCTATAATAGCTTTCCATATAATCTATGGCCGCCTGTTTAATGAGCTCCTCATCGGAGGATTGGGCTGTGGTAATGTAGGAAATGAATACAAGGATTAGGGCAACGAAGTATTTTGCAATCGTTTGCATAATGTGATGGTTTAGGTACTTCTAAAGTATTTTTTTAAGCCTAAACCCAAAAATGAATTAAGAAAAGTTTATTGTTAGATTAACAAATTTTACCATTGGGTTTTAATTTTATGTTAAATCTTGATCTTTGGCGCATAGGTGCTGTATAATACCTAATTTTATTTTTAAAATTTATAGCCATGAAATTCTACTGGTCCTTTGCGTTTGTCTGTAGCCTTATATGGTCGGCATGGAGTCAAGAAACAATTTCTTTTCCCTCTGACGACGGTTTGGGGATAACGGCGGATTTTTATAATTCGGAAAACTCGGACACCGTCATTTTACTGTTCCATCAAGCGGGTTGGAGTAGGGGCGAGTATAAGGAGATAGCTCCTAAGCTTACTAAAATGGGCTACTCGTGTTTGGCAGTAGATCTTAGGTCGGGAGGGAAGGTAAACGGACTCGTCAACCAAACCCATCAGAAAGCAAAGTCGCAGGGAAAGTCTACAAGATATGTGGATGCGCTACAGGATATTGAAGCCTCCATAGCCTATGTGAAGTTGACCTACGCTCCCAAAAAAACCATTCTTTGGGGTAGTTCGTATTCCTCCGCTTTGGTATTAAAGTATGGTGGAGACCATCCTACTGCGGTAGACGGAATACTATCTTTTGCCCCTGGAGAATATTTTGGAACTAAAAAATATATCACTGAAAGCGCCAAGAACATAGAGGTCCCCGTTTTTATTACCTCAGCCAAGAATGAATATAAGAATTGGAAAGGTATTTATGAAAGTATATCCACGACCTCCAAAAAAAGTTATTTGCCTGAAACTCCTGGAAATCATGGTTCCCGTGCTTTATGGGAGAAGTTCGGGGATCATAAAGGCTATTGGACTGCGGTCATCGATTTCTTAGGTGCCATATAATAACGCTAATACCAGAACTATATGAAATTCCATACCAGAAAATGGGTAAAGCCAGAAGATTTAAATGCCAATGAAACTTTATTTGGTGGTAAGGTATTGGCTTGGGTAGACGAAGAAGCCGCCCTTTATAGTATTATTCAATTGGAGAATAAAAAAGTCGTTACCAAATACATGTCCGAAATCAATTTTATGAGTACTGCACGGAAAGGGGACATCGTAGAAATAGGAATTGAAGTGGAGAAGTTTGGCAAAACTTCCCTAACATTAAATTGCGAAGTACGAAACAAAATGACCAGAGAGACCATTGTAACGGTAGATAACCTAATTATGGTAAACCTTGACGAACACGGTAAACCTACACCACATGGAAAAACCAAAGTGGAGTTCGTTAAAGATCGATTAGCTTCGGAAGACTAGCCTTTAGTTAGAACTGTACTATAATAGGGGCTTTCAACCCCCAAGGATCGCCCATACAACATTCCTTTGGCAGACGAGTTTATTTGATTATCATTAAAAATATAACTAATTGATATAAAAATTTTTAAAGTATATTACTTAAACTAAACAATGAATATTAAATATCTTTCCATAGTACTGGAGCCACAAAGTTATCCGCACTTACTTATACCTTAAGTAAGTAAGTAGGCCCATAGCATTTGGTACTACTCAAAATAGGCCAAGTCCTCACCAATACTTCGGTGTTTTTTTCTTTTCCCTACAGGATATCAAGGTTGAAATGCATAAAATAACGATGAAATACACCCTAGCAATAAAATTCCATACCTACAAATAAGGTGCTTTGACAACAAAAAACGAAACCTAGGTAACATTTAATTGCACAGATTACATGAATTAAGGAGTTTTAAGCCAATAAAAACCAGTATGTTAAAATGCGATGAAAGCAAAGTAAGTCCATTTTAGAAGTAAAATTTTACCAACCCAAATCCAATCCCCGTTGAAAACGAAAGACCTACTTTCCCATTTATCCGATTTGGAGTCCATGCTAAGTGATTTTTCATTTGAAGAATTAACTGCGGATGAGGCATCCACACTTAAAAA
>JBCBZE010000095.1:0-10507 GCA_039815505.1 Bacteroidota bacterium
GCAGCAAAATCGTAAGTTTTGGAGGTTGTTGCCAAAGGTTGCGAAGTGGGTTGTACATAATCTAACGCCCATCCAAGTATCATGGCCCTTACCAGCATCATTTTGCCTGCAATATAATCGCAAGGCAGGCATAATAAAGCCGAATTCCCTACTGAAGTTTTAAAAAAGTCTCCTGTGGCCATGGCAGAATTTACCATAAGCTGTTTTTGTAGGGTAATCAATTTAGGGGTTCCTGTAGAACCAGATGTTTTCACCTGCAGTGTAGGGATATCCGACAACCAATCCAACAGGAAGTCACCTATGGATTTTTCATAATCCTCACCTTCCTTGACCAAACTATAGCCTACCTCTTTAAGCTCTTCCCTTGAAAAAGAAAGTCCATTGAGCTTAAAACGATTATGGACATTTTTATACGTTGGTGCCATATGATTCAATCTTCTGCACGTGTCGTTTGTGGATGTACTTTTCCGGTCAGTCTTTCTTTCCAATGGGTCCAGCCATATTTCTTGGCCATAATAAATAATAAAATCGGATAAATCACCAAAACGGGAACAAATACGTCCCATCCCAGAACAGGATCGGAAACGTCCCTATACACAGAATCGGTTTGGAAGGCGGTCCAGTCCGCCGTGACCAATAGTGCTGCCGTTAAATTATTCGCTGCATGAAAACCCAGGGCCAGTTCCAGGCCTTCATCCATTAGTGTAATGATTCCCAAGAAAAGCCCGGTACCCATATAGAAAACCATAATACCATATCCCAGTTTGTCCACTTCTGGATTCAATATATGCAGTCCCCCAAAAATTAAGGAGGTCACTATAAGGGGTATCCATCTGTTCTTGACCATTATTCCTATACTTTGCATTAAATAACCTCGCATCAAATATTCCTCAAAACTGGTTTGCAAGGGAATTAATAAAATGGCTATGGCAGCGAGTATCAGAAAAGGGATCAAATTAAAATTAAATATGTAGCCTTCAGGAGAAATATAAACATCTATCAGCGTCATCAGGACGACTACCACGGCCCAAAGTAAAAAGGCAAACATGACACGGCTCCAATCCACTCGGTTTCTAGTGGTCGTTAAATCTTTGAGGGTCTGCTTATGAATAAACTTGACAGTCAGAAATAAGGAAACAAGGCCTACTGCAAAAGATATCAGCATTAAAAACAAGAAAAGGTTTGATCCCAGCAGGGCCGACATACCCGGTATATCCATGGGCAAATCCCCGGTATCCAAGGATTTGACAACTAAAGCAATCAGTAAAGGAAAAACACCGATAAATTGCCACCCGATCAATATTAATAGTATCCCTACTACATATCTCCATGGTTCGTGATATCCTTTATATGCTTGTTCTATATACATAAATCCTGTATTAAATTAGTTTTCCAATTCTTGTCGTTTATATAATATAAGCTTCCGCTTTCAACAGTCAGCGGGCCTTCAAAATTATTGCTAAAAAGACCTCCAGTGCCCAGGCCTTGATGCATGGAGCTATTTTTGGTAGCGGTCCATTGGGCTATGGCATTTAGGCCTATATTACTTTCCAAAGCGCTGGTGATCCACCAACCCACATCATATTTTTCCGCTAGGGCAATCCATTCTTCCGCTCCCCTATAACCGCCTACCAAGCTCGGCTTTAAAATTATATACTGGGGCCGTATGGTTTGTAGCAATTCTTCCTTCTCCGTTACATTATATACTCCGATAAGTTCTTCATCCAAGGCAATCGGCAATGTTGTTTTGTCGCACAACTCTTTCATTTTTTGAGTATTCCCCTGTTTTATAGGCTGTTCTATGGAATGTAACTGATAGGAAGAAAGAATGGTCAGTTTTTCAAATGCTTCGTCGGGAGCAAAGGCACCATTGGCATCTACACGCAATTCTATTTCGTCCTTGGAATATTCTTTTCTTATAGAGTTCAATAGCGCAATCTCCTTATCGAAATCCAAAGCACCTATCTTCATTTTTATACAACTGAATCCTTCGGCCAGTTTTTGTTGTATCTGATCGTGCATAAATTGCCGGTCCCCCATCCATACTAAACCGTTAATGGGAATAGGACCTTGTTCTTCAACAAATGCTGAGGAAAACAAATGAAATGGATTTTTGGATGTCAGTGATATGAAAGCTTGCTCCAGGCCGAATTGAATGCTTGGAAATTTTACCAACTCGTTCCAAAGTCTCTCTTTCCCCAGTGAAATATTAGCACAGGTCCATTGAAGTTTTTGTTCGTAATCAGGAACATCATCCATACTTAATCCCCTAAATAGCCCACACTCGCCTATACCGATTTTTTTACCCTCCCTAAGTATTAGAAACCAAGTTTCCTTTTGCCTTAGTATGCCTCGCGAAGTTCCGCTGGGCCTTTTAAAATCTAGTATATATCTTTTATAGGTAGCTTGCATATGAATAAAGCCAAATTTAGCTATATTTTAGGTGATAAAAACAAAGAAATGAAACAGATCAACGGCAAAATCATATGGATTACAGGCGCATCTTCAGGTATTGGGGCCGCATTGACCCATGCACTCTCCCAAAGAGGATGTAAACTCTTGATTTCATCAAGGAATGAGGAGCAACTGCGGCAAGTGGCCGAAAGCTGTACATCTCCCGATCAAATCAAAACTTTACCGCTAGACCTGTCCAACTTTGATGCAATGTCCGCAAAAGTAAAGGAAGCATGGTCTATCTATGGAAAAATTGACATCTTAATAAATAATGCGGGAATAAGCCAACGATCTTTAATCTTAGATACCGATTTTGGGGTATATAAAAAATTAATAGACATCAATTATCTGGGTACCGTGGCGCTGACAAAGGCCTTGCTACCCTATTTTATACATCATAAAAAGGGGCATTTTGTGACGGTCACCAGTCTTATGGGAAAGTTTGGATCTCCCTATCGTTCAGGTTATTGCGGAGCTAAACATGCGCTTCATGGCTTTTTTGATGTATTGCGAATGGAACACGAGAAAGATGGTATAGACATTAGCCTTATTTGTCCAGGTTTTGTACAAACCAATGTGGCCAAGAATGCACTAACTGCCGATGGCAGTCCGCAGGAGAGCGATGATATGGCTACACAGAACGGATTACCGGTGGCTACTTTTGCAAAAAAAATGATCAAGGCCATGGAGCGTAAAAAACATGAAGCATATATAGGCCGCGGCGAAGTAAAAGGTATTTACCTTAAACGTTTTTTTCCGAAAATGCTACATAAAGTGGTGCTGAGAAGTATTGTAAAATAACGGATTTGTAAGCTAGAGCCTTTTTATGGCAACTATTTAAAATTGAACCAAAAACGAACCCCTTCTGCCGTTTTATCTATGTTGAGCATGGATTGTAATTGATTTACCAATCGGTTCATCAGCCGTATTCCCATGGAAGATTGTGTTCTTTCGTCGGTATCTTCGGGTAGGCCTATACCATTGTCCGTGTATTCAAAAAAACCTTGTTCCCCGTTCTTTCGCAAATGGATATATATTTTTCCATTCTCGTTATCTTCTGGAAAAGCGTACTTGAACGAGTTTGAAACCAATTCATTAAGAATAAGCCCAAAAGGAATGGCCCTATCAATATCCAATTCCACCCCTTCAGCGTCAATGGTAATGTTAATATTATGGCCTCCTTTTTTAAATACAGACTGTACACTGTTCACCAAACTCTCTATATAACCTTGCATCTCTATAACGGAAAGGTCATCATGCTGATATAATTTCTGATGTATCAAGGCCATGGCCTTCACCCTGCTCTTCCCTTCTTCCAAAGCTTGTATCGCCGCTTTACTTCTTGTGTTCTTGGTTTGTAGACTTAATAAGCTGGAAACCATTTGAAGATTATTTTTTACCCTGTGGTGTATTTCCTTTAACAAGGAATCTTTTTCCACCAAAGAATTCTCAATAATATGTTTTTGTTCAGCAATTAATCGTTGATTTTTTATACTCTTTAGATATGCATAAACTAAACCTGCAAAGCCCAATAAGGTAAAAATCAGTGATATGAACACCAGATTTATCCGTTCATCCTTGGCTTGCATCTCGCTACGTGTTCGCTCCATCTCTAGCTTCTGTTGATCGATCATCTTACGGGAATTGGCAAGATCGTATTCGGCAACTACCTGCAGTTGTTGCTTTTTCATGGATGTATCATTGGTATTCACGGAATCCCGTATTCTAACATTCTTTTTAAGATATAGGGTTGCATTTCTGTAATCTTCAATTTTATCGTAATAAGCGGCAAACAATCTATTCCGCTTTAATACATGCTCCGTTTTAATAAAATTTAAATTAGAGGTAAGGTATTGCCTTGCCATTTTAAAATTTTCTAGCTGTAAGTGGCAATCGGCCAGATCCAAGGTGTTTTCAATGATATCCTCAGAGTATTTACCGGCATTGTTCTCCTTAATTGTAATTATACTGCTTTCCAAGAACGGAACCGCTTCCTCAAATTGTTTTAATTGTACATAACACTTACCGATATTTCCTTCTATGATTCCCTTTAACAGTCTTCCCTGTATGATTTCAATTTCCGATTTTACATCGGAAATATCGTTCAAAAAGACATCTATATACCCTTTTGCCTTTTTGAGATTGGCCAAAGAAACGGAGGCGGATTTGTCTAAGCGAAGATAATTTCCAACATTATTGTTATACTCTGCCAAACCGTACAGATCGCTATCGGCAATATTTTTTTTCACCTCCATGATATAGTTGTTCATGGCTTCCCTATGCAGGCCTAGATTGGAGTAAATATCGTAGAATGCTATGTTTTCGATAATTCCCAATTCACGCTTCTCTTCGCGGATTTCCAGTTGTTTATCATAAAACTGCAATTGCGAATAGGTGTTGTCCATTAACTCCAATAATATTTTTTTGGAGTCCAGGTCAAGTTTTTGTTTTCTTGCGTATAATTCGTTGGCTATAGCGATGCTTTTATCATAGTCGCCCAAATCATAGTAAATCTGGGACTGCATGGTCTTGTATTGTTCTATTGCGGCGGAATCCCTTGTTTTTTCCGCACTGTTTAAATACACATTTACGCGATCCAACCAATCATATGCAGAATTCTCGTTGTATCGATTAATTGTACTAAAGAAGAATTCAAATTTATCAACGGCACTTTGGGTGTCCTCGAATTTCTTTAACAGATTTTCATCTGTAGAGGCTGCATTTTGTCCAAAGCCATGGTATACAACCCAAAAAACGAGCATACATAATATTCCTATTTTACCGTGGGATTTTGCCATAACGCACCTTACTCAAAATTTGTTTACAATCTTTTTAATTCATTATTCAAGAACCGACCGAATATTTTATAACACCATCAAAAGAAATAGAACACCCAAAACTACCACTATAGTGTACGTACACTAAATTTTTGTTGTAAAGTGAATCTATTCTGTGGTGTGTTTAAAAATTCATAAAATCGAGCTCTCCAGTTCCAACTGCATGTTTTGTATGTAAACAACACAAAGGCTATGCAAAAAAAAGCATGGCCTTTGTGTTGAACACTATATGAAAATGGTAAGATTTGGGGCGTTGTTTATAACATTCCAAATGTATTACTTAGAATTAAAAATCTAAGAATATTGTTGTGTAAGTATGATTTTATGTTGTGAAAATGGGGAACTGTTTTGAAAGAGGTTTTTCATCGGTTTTTTAGGCATTTCATGGAATAGTGAACCGGGTGTTTTGTTGTTCAAATCAATCCTAACCAAAAAGAGCCTTATCAAACTGATAAGACTCTTTTACGAGAACACTATATGAAAATGAAAAAATTAATTCGGTTATTCGGTACGCTTGTTTGCGAATTATGATACTAAAGTAGTCTTTGATCGAGATTCTGAAAAATTATTGTTGTAAAGTTCCCCATACCTGTTGTATACCGGATAGATATTGCTATAACCGAACAGTTATTGCATAAAAATCAAAGATTACCACGAAAAAATGATTTGCAGTATAAAATGAAGTGTAAGCTGAAATTACCTAAGAATTCATCGCGGAGATGATAAACTCCTTAAAATCCTTGGATATGGGAATAAGCGTATTATTGATCATAATATCTTTTGAATTGATGGCATCAATATGATCCACATTCACAATGTACGACTTATGGGCCCTATAGAACTTCTTTTGGGGCAACTTTTCCAGATAATCCTTAAGGGGAGACCTCACCAAAAACTTCTTATCAACGGTATTTACCTCCAAATAGACATTATCTGCCTTTATGAACTGAATATCCTCAAATTGAATACGATAGTATAAGTGCTGTTTCTTGACAAATATAGAATCCTTTAAGACAGAATTGGACATTAACTTCCCATCTTCTTCTTCCTCACCCTGTCCGTTGCTATCTTTTTCCGAATAATTAAAATTGGAAAGTGCAATTTCTATAGAAGTATATAAATCTTGTTGTTCAAATGGTTTTACAAGATATCCATTGGGCTTAACCGTTTTTGCATTCTCGACCGTGGCCCTATCCGAGTTTGAAGTGACAAAAATAAAAGGAATATTATAATTTTTTCGAATGTGTTTTCCCAGGTCTATGCCCGTTTTGTCAGATGCAAGAATTATATCTATAAGCACAAGGTCTACATGCTTATTTTTTAATACTTCCTCGGCCTGCTCATATACAATCACATTGTCGACGATCTCGTAGCCAATTTCTTCTAACATAGATTGCATATCGTCTGCAATAATGACGTTGTCCTCTACGATAAGAATTCTAATTGGTTGTTCCAAAAGGGTAGGGTTTAGATGGTTTACAAATCAAATTTACAAAAAAATATTAAAACTAAAATAAAACAGAACCGCCAGTAATAGGGTGCTCAAGGCTAATTTTTTTAGCTCCGGATCCAAAAATATAGGGGTATTTGTTTTATATACTTTTCGAAAGTGAAGAAAAACAGGTATGAAAACTAACAGATGTACGAGGTTTCCCCAAACGGTAAAATGATAGGTAGTAAATACCAACATGGCTAAAAAGGAAGTGATCAATATCATATAATGGTATCTTTTGCCCCTTTCAAAACCCATTTGTACAATCAATGTATTCTTACCTGATTTTCTATCGGATTCCACATCCCGTAAATTATTGAGGTTAAGTACCCCAACACTTAAAAGACCAATGGTCACGGCCGGTAATACAGAGGTCCATGTTAAAAATTTAGTATACAAGAACATAGAGCCCAAGACTGCTAAAAATCCAAAAAAAAGAAACACAAAAATATCCCCAAACCCCTTATAACCATAGGCCGATGAACCAATTGTGTATTTAAGGGCCGCCCATATGCTGGCCATTCCCAAAACTGCGAACAACAGCACATACCCTAAATTTTCCAAACCGAAAGAAAAATAAACAAGGGCAATTACCAATAGAATGTTACATACACAAGAAAGGATGATACCATTTTTTAATTCCCTCCTGGAAAGAAGCCCGCTTTGATACGCTCTTTTGGGACCGATCCTTTCCTCGTTATCCGTTCCTTTTATACCATCTCCATAATCATTGGCAAAGTTAGAGGTGATTTGGAATCCAATGGTGGTAAGTAATGCTAAAACAAATATGGCCTTATCGCTATGGCCATACATGGCGGCAAGTGCCGTACCCATAATTATTCCAGAAATAGAAAGCGGAAGTGTTCGTAACCGGGCCGCACCGATCCACGCTTTAGTTTTAGACAAAATTAATACGGGTCCTCTATTTTTATTCGTTTACCTTCTTTATATGATGCCACAAAAGAATCCTTAAAACCCATATCTACCAATTGTTTTCTAAAGGTTTGGGCCTCTTTGAGCGTTTCAAAATTACCCAAGGAATATGAATAAAAAGGATTGGTCTTAACGAACATTGTATTGGTCAATGCTTCGGAGGCCAAAGTAACATTATTGTCAACAAAGGATTTTACCTGTACGGAATATACCTTTTCTTTTTCCAAAAACTCCTTGGCCAGATAAAACTCCTTGACCAAGCTAAGTTCCTCGTTCTGTTGCTTTAGATTGTCTATTCGGGATTTTATGGCATCCAAGCTATCTATGGATACTAGAAGATTATTTCTATTCTCGTAGGTATTGGAACTACTTAAACCAGCGGTGAACGAAGTAATGGCCAATGTTCCTATTAGAAAAAGGCCCGTGATGCCGGCAAGGACATTACGTTGTAGTTTGCTCTTTTTTAGTTCTTTGTTTTTAAATTTGATTTGGTCCAACAACCTTTCATTAATGATTTGGGCCTTGTCAATATCCTTATGCAATTCCAGCAAATCACTTTCTTCTATAAACGGCATATTACGTTTTAATTTTTGGGGGTTTACACAATAAATGTAAACAAAACCTTTCTCTTAACAAAAATTTTGGTTTGTGCATTGCAAAAATAATGGTTTTACAACAGGAAAAAAATAAAACAAGAAGTTTGTTTTACCTTATGACATTGAAATTCATTGCTTTAACAAAAACTAAACAGCAAACAAGATTTATTTTTTTATTAAATAAATACCATCTGTTTTTATTTCTATTTTACGCTCCTTATATAGGCTGCCTATTCCTTTTTTGAAAACCTTCTTGCTTATTTGAAGTACCTCCCTGATGTCATCGGGATGGGATTTATCATGCAATGCCAAGTACCCACCTGAATTGACCAATTCTTCATATATATTTTGGGCAGCGGGTTCTAAACCTTTAAACCCCAATGGTTGTAACGAAACATCTATTTTATGATCATCCCTAATATTTTTAATATATGCCTTCATCTTATCGCCTATGGCAATATCCTTAAAGACCTCATTAAAATACACCAAACCTTTATGACGATTATTTATAATGACCTCCCAACCCAGTTCTGTACGTCTGGTAACGATGATTTGTACTTCCTCTAAATTTTGTACGCTTAGTTCCTCATTGTTTATGAACTTATCCAATTTGTTGGAGGCCACCAATCTAAAGGAAACCTCATCCAAATAACAGTGGACCACATACCATTGTCCTTCCTGCATTTTTGTGCGTTGTTCGCTAAAGGGTACCAAAAGATGCTTTTCTAGACCCCAATCCATAAATGCCCCATAATTATTTACCTCGGCAACCCGCAACAAGTCAAAACTGTTTCTAATAATATAGGGGTTTAAGGTTGTTGCGATGGGCCGTTCTTCATAATCCAAATAGCAAAAAACTTGTATATCGTCCCCTATTTCATAGGATTTGGGCACATATTTATTGGGTAATAACAAATCATTACCATCGGCATCCCCAACGAAAAGCCCAACACTGGTGTCTCTCAGTATTTTTAACGTATTGTAATTTCCTAATTCGATCATGCTGCAAAAATAAACCTAAAAATTTGGGAATAAAAAAAGGCCGCTCCTTTTGGAGCGGCCTTTTCGTAATAAACTACTATTTTATTTATAAACGGACTCTTTATTGAAATGCTTGGCAAGCATATAATATACAACAGCTCTGTATTTACTTCTTTCCGAGGAACCATACTTCTCTATAACCGTGTTGATTCCGTCCATTAATGCAGGACTATCGCTCATACCTAATTTCTTTATCAAGAAATTGTTCTTAACGGTTTCCAATTCCTTGTCATCCGTACCGGAAACCGTAGAGGCATCTTTGTTATAGATTGCAGGGCCCAAACCTTTTGCGACTTTTTCCAAAAAGTCCATATCAGCGCTTTCACCAAATTTTTCCTTTATGTGTGCTGCATACTTTACAATTAATTCGTCTCTTTTACTACTCATAATGCTAGTGTTCTTTATATAGTTAATTAATAAAGACTCTAAGATATAAAATCAAAATAACTAAGCAAAATTTTATCATTCAATAATCTAGGGGTTTTGATCTCTAAAAGTTTTGGTCCATCAGATTCCGTAAAAAAAGTGGACAAGGCATCCTCAAGTCCCTGTTTATCATCTACTAATGTATAGTCTATAGCATACATGCCGCATAGATCCGAAGCGTCAAAAGCGTGGGTGGTTTCAAAAAAAGTTTCAAAGTTTTGACCGTTCGAATCACCGGGTAATATTCTAAAAATACCTCCTCCCTGATTATTGATCAATATCATCCTGAAATCTGCCCGTATGTAAGGGTTCCATAACCCATTACTGTCATAAAAAAAGCTAAGATCTCCCGTAACAAACAAGGTTGGGACCTTGCCATAGTAAGAAGCACCCAAGGCAGTGGAAGTACTGCCGTCGATACCACTTGTTCCCCTATTGCAAAAAACACGTATCGATGCATTAAAATCGAACAATTGGGTGTATCGAACCGTGGAGCTATTGGCGAGGTGTAATTGATAACCATTTGGAATACGTTTCGACAAGGTATGGAAAACCCACATATCCGAAAAGGGAATGGTTTTTACATATTCCATGCGTTTGCGTTTATAACGCTCTCGAACAACACACCAACGTTCATAATAATCATGATTATTGGTTTGAATACGATCAAGGAAACCTTTGAAAAAAGTGTTGATACTTATTTCAAAATGATGCGATAGGCAAAAAAA
>JBCBZE010000234.1:0-5667 GCA_039815505.1 Bacteroidota bacterium
AAAAACCCTTCCGATTCATTGTATATAGCGACACTGACTTTCCCTGAAGAGCAATTTACTTTGTTCACTTGTATGGATAATTTATTTTGTGATAACCCTAAGAAAGGAAGCAGCAGAACGACAAACAATAGTTTTTTCATGCAATTTTATATTTGTTAAGTATAACTCAATTTTCTTGCCAATATTATTCTTGGATTGAATCAATTTTGGCCGACAAAAACTCGTACATATCTTTGGTCCTTACGGAATCGGTAAAATTTAAAAAAAGTTGTAATGAATCTTTGTATATCAATCTTATTTTAGGCTGCCTAAGATCATCGACATATACGTAAGTCCTACTGCCGGATATGGAGTCTATGAATACTCCCTTTTCCCTGTTCTTAACAGAAAATCCATTAATTCGTTCCATAGCAGGTATTTTAGGAACCATCATGATGCTGTCCAATTCGGAGAAAGGTAATTTTTTATAGTAAATCCCGGATAAAATTTGGATATGATTCCCGTTAACTTTCGTCCAGTTTTTATAATGCACTACAAAAGCTATTATACAGATAATGACCGTTAATATGATAAGTATGTTCCATAACCCATGTAGTTTCTTTTGTCTACTCATTCCTATTCTTCTTTGGCATCCCTATATTTATCCAACCATGCCAGTGTATGGGTTATTTTAGTGATTAGATTACTAGGTCTGCGGGCGATACCATGACTTGCATCCGGGATTTCTACCAAAACAGTTTCTATTTTCCTAAGCTTTAATGCATGATACAATTGCTTGGCTTCACTTGGTGGCGTTCGTAAATCGTTCATCCCTACCATGACCATGGTAGGCGTTTCAATATTACCGACCAACGACAAGGGTGAAAATTTCCAATAACCCTCAAAATTTTCCCAAGGTTGGCCAGGGTAACGGGAATTGGCATAACCAAAATAATTGTCGGCCACTAGGGTCTTACTGATCCAATTCATCACAGGTTTGGCGACCACAGCCGCTTCAAACCTATTGTTCTTGCCAATCATCCAAGCGGACATAATACCACCTGCACTACCACCGGTGACAAAAAGTTGATCTTCATGTGCAATTCCCTTGGTAATGCAAAAATCTACCCCATCCATCACATCATTATAATCCTCTCCCGGATAATTGTTGTACAAAAGGTTCCCGAATTCTTCGCCATAACTGGTACTCCCCCTAGGGTTGGGATAGAAAACAATATAACCGGCCGCTGCGTACAATTGTATTTCTGCCGAAAATCGATCCCCATAATTTAAAATGGGGCCGCCATGGTTTTCCACTAAAAAAGGATATTTCCTATTTGGCTCATAATTTGGTGGATATACCACCCAACCTTGTATCTTTCGCTGGTCAAAGGAAGATGTGTACCATATTTCCTCCACCTTTCCCATATCCCTGTAGTTGAACAAGGCCTTGTTAAGCGATGTGATTTTAGCGGTTCTTTTTGTTTTTGGGCTAACTACTGCCAGTTCCGCAGGGTATTCCGGTCTACTTTGATTATAGGCGATGGTACCGTTATTGGAAACTGAAAAAGAACCTCCGGCATAGGGCCTACCAATAGAGGTACCTCCCATATTATCGGCCAGTTTGTTCACCTTGCCCTCTAAACCAATATGTGCTATTTTACTATTTCCCTTATCATCATATGCAAAATAAATCCCCGAACTCTTGGCATCCCACCTAATATTGGATACACTCCTATCCAGATCATTGGAAATTACCCTTTTGTTGCTACCGTCCGTGTTCATAACATGTAATTTCCTTACCTGATAGGCCTGTACCTTATCCTCAAAACCAATATAGGCAATGTACTGCCCATTCGGGGAAACAACGGGTTGATAATCTGGCCCTTTTCTATTGGTAAGTGGCCATATCGTATTTGTATTTATAGCTACGGAATAAATTTCACTGTTCCTGAAATCGTATTCCCAATCTTCATTTCTATTGGCAGAGAAATAGATCTGTTTTCCATCGGAAGACCACGAAAGTTGCCCTCTATGGTGAAAATCCCCTGAAGTAATCTGACGCGGGGCACCGCCATCCGAAGGAATAACAAAGATGTGGTTGAAGCCTGGTTTAATATAGCCTCTGCCATCTGCCTCATGATATACCCTATCTGTTATACGTGGTGTATCTGCCCATTTGGCCCCCTTGGGCTTACGTGGCATTTTGGCCAAAACCGGCGGTGCCTTTTCAACATTCATGGAAAACGCCAATTGATGCCCATCGGGCGACCATGTTATTGAACTTGGGCTAAAGGGTAATTGCGTTATTTTTGCGATTTTTCCAGAAGTTTTCCAGTATATAAAGATTTCGGAGCCTTGATCGGTACTGCTCACGAATGCCAACCGATTACCATTTGGAGACCATCGATGATTGAACTCATTGACTTCCCTTGAGGTCAATTTTTGATGTTGGGAACCATCTGGTTTTATCATCCAAAGGTTCCCCACGGACCTGTCTGCCATGATATCAAAACCCATTCTGCGATACACTATCCATTCTCCCGTCGGCGAGATCTGAGGATCGGACACATATTCCAAATCAAAAACATCTAAATAGGAAAAGGAGGTTTCTTGAGCTTGACACCCAAAGCTGAAAAATAAAAACAGTACAGAACAAAACAACAGTTTATGGTACATCGATTTTGTTTTAGGAATAATGAGCTAAACTTAAATAAATGTGACCAGTAATACAAGGTATACAACTTTAATGTTAGCCCCTGAACAAAAAGAAACGGTCTTTCATTTCCTCGATGGCCGTACTCTTATTGGTCATAATATAGATGATGGCTTCCGAAGTAAACTCCTTTCCTTTTTTGGTCAAGGAGATAACATCGTCTTCTATGGATATCATATTATTCTTAAGGGCCAGATCCAGTACAGAGGTTGATCTTACCTTTCCCCAACTAATGTGCTCATTGAGATGATTTACATGACGTTCCGATACTTCCTCATGATTCTGAAGGTGCAATAAAAAAGTAAGTAGATGTACTTCTATCCGTTGACGTTTTTGACGATATAGTACCGATATGAGCCCTTTATGGGGCGCAAAAAGATAAACCAATAGGAACAGAGCACCCAAAACCGTTGTCATAGACCCCGCAATGGAGGCGTCTAACCAATGGGCCACCCAATAACCCAGCAAGGCACCGGTGATACCAAAAATAGTTGCAAGCAACAACATTTTTTTAAGGTCATTGGTCAAGAGGTACGCTATCGCCGGCGGTGCGATCATAAGTGCAACTACCAATATGGCACCTACAGCGTCAAACGCTCCTACCGTAGTTACAGAAGCCATCGCCATAAGACTGTAATGCATCACTACAGGGGAAAATCCAAGAGTGGCCGCAAGACCTTTATCAAAGGTGCTTAACTTAAGCTCTTTGAAGAAGGTGAACAACAATGCGATAGTAATCAATAAAATAGTTCCTATGACCCAAAGCGATTTAGGTCCAAGGTCAAAGTTGTTGATCGATAGGCGATCAAAGGGAGCAAAAGCTAACTCGCCCAAAAGAACGGCATCAATATCCAAATGCACATCGTTGGCATTTTTAGCGATCATTAGTACCCCTATACTAAACAATACCGGAAAAACAAGACCAATCGCAGTATCTTCCTTTACCAATCCGGTCTTTTGGATAAACTCCACCAAAAAAACAGTCAACACCCCTGTTAGTGCTGCCAATAGAATAAGCCAAGGGGAGTTTAAGTCTTCCGTTAAAAAGAACCCAACAACAATGCCGGGCAATATGGAATGACTGATTGCATCGCTGATCATGGCCATCTTACGAAGCACAAGAAAAGTGCCTGGGATAGCACAGGCTATGGCCACCAAACATGCGATCAGTTGTATTTCTATTTGGGCGCTAGTCATACCTATTTTCTTGTTGGTTATATAAATTGGCCGCCTTGTCATAACCTTTCTTGGTCATGGACCACATAGGGCCATTGACCGTAATGTATTCCCTATTCTCCAACCGTTTTAAAGACCGCTTGGTATACCCTTGAAAGTTGTTTAGGATCTTAACGGTATGTGGGTGGGATATATCCTCATGTGTTTTGGCAATAGTGTGCATAAAGGAAAGGGTTTTATACAATTGCAGATCGTTCCTATTTTTCCAATATCGGATTTCCCTAAACAGTAGACCCCTTCCAGGAGAAAATATAAAGGAACATATGACAAATGTTGCGGCTATCAAAACAATGACCGGCCCTGTAGAAAGATTACTGGAAGTTGCACTGACCGCAGTTCCCAAAACTCCGGAAAAGGCCCCAAAAACGGCCGCTAAAAAGACCATGACCCCCAAGCTATTGGTCCATTGACGAGCCGCGGCGGCAGGTGCCAATAACATGGCGCTCATAAGCACTACGCCCACTGTTTGCAATCCTATTACTATGGACAATACAATAAAAGAAGTAATCAATATATCCAAAAAACGGGTGTTGAAGCCTAACGATTTGGTATAATCCACATCAAAAAGAAGTAATTTAAGTTCTTTCCAAAAGGTAAGCAACGCCAATAAACTAACTCCCGTAACTATGCACATAAGCCATACATCGGCCGCTACCAAAGTTGCTGCCTGTCCAAATAGATATTTATCCAAACCTGCCTGATTGGCATTTGGCATCTTTTGAATGAACGTGAGCAACAACATGCCAAAACCAAAAAACAAGGAGAGTATGAGTCCTAGAGCCGTATCCGATTTTAGGTGGGTCTTCTTTACGATTCCCCTAATCCAAAACGTGCCGATCAAACCACTGACCAAGGCCCCAATAAGAAGTGTGTTACCGTTTTTAGCTCCGGTCAAAAGAAATGCAATCGCTATTCCGGGTAGCGCGGCATGCGAAATGGCATCTCCCAATAAACTCTGTTTTCGCAGTACGGCGAAACTGCCGAGCATTCCACAAATGGCACCCAAAACGGCCGTACCCAAGGTAATGGTCCGGAGGGTGTAATCCGTAAACAGCAGTTCTATGTACTCTGTTAGATCGATAAGTGTTTATTTTAGTTATTCAAAATTATTGTTGCACACTGACCTTATAGTTGATCCCATAGGTTTTTGTGAGGTTATCATCATTAAAAATATCCTTTACAGGACCTGTGGCAATCTTTTTTACGTTCAGAAAAGTGACCCAATCAAAATATTCGGGTACGGTTTGCAGGTCATGGTGAACCACTACCACCGTCTTTCCGGCCTTGCGTAATTCCTTTAAAATATTGATAATTGCCTTTTCCGTTGTAGCGTCCACCCCTTGAAAGGGTTCGTCCATGAGGTAAATACCCGCATTCTGGACCAAGGCCCTCGCCAAAAAAATACGCTGTTGTTGACCTCCGCTCAATTGACTAATTTGGCGGGATTTAAATTCTAGCATTCCCACTTTCTCCAATGCCTCCAGTGCAGCCTTTTTCTGTTTTTGACCAGGGCGTTTTATCCATCCTAAACTTCCGTAGGTCCCCATCATTACCACATCTAGGGCAGTTGTGGGAAAATCCCAATCAACACTTCCTTTTTGGGGAACATAAGCTACATGGTCATACTGTTTTTTGTACGGTTTTCCGAATATTTTAATACTGCCCGCTATCGGCTTAATAATATCTAAAATGGATTTGATCAATGTAGACTTCCCCGCACCATTTGGGCCAACAAT
>JBCBZE010000128.1:0-8619 GCA_039815505.1 Bacteroidota bacterium
GGTTTTTTACAACTATCCTACCTATGAGACGAAGGCGGACATAGAACGTTTAGAATGGTTTCATGCCACGATCGAGGTTAGGGGTACCCATTTAAAGGTTTTTGTTGATCATAACACAGAACCACAAATGGATGTCACTTTGTTGGATAATGAACTCTCTGGTGGCGACTTATTGCTACGGAGCATGTTCGGTACTTCTTATTTTGCCAATGTTACCTATGAGCCATTAACCGACACAACAAGCGTCGGACCGGCGATTAACAAAAAGGACTTCTTACGAAAGTGGGATATTTCCCAACAATTTCCACGAGATACCGTAACAGGATATTTTGATAAAGCAGTACACAAGGCCCACACATCTAATGAGTGGAGAAGTATCCATGACCCCAAGGACAATTTTATGAATTTTTCAAAATATTTTGAATATCCCAATGGTTTGTTGGTCGCTAGGACAAATATATCTTCTGAAGGAGATAAAGAAATAAACCTACATTTCGATTTCGTAGGTAAGCTACGCATCTTATTGAATGATGAGGAAGTATTCAATTATCAAAGAATACGATTTGAGCGCATGTTCGACGGGACATTTCGAGTACGTTTGCACTTACAAAAAGGAGAAAATACATTAATTTTTGTTTCTGAAGGCGATGCCGCTTTTTTTGGAGAAGGATTTAAGACCATGGGGCGATTTCAACATACCAATTGGGGGTATATTGCCCGATTGGGGAACTAATGTTAAAGCATTGGGACCTTGCTTAAAACAAATCACGCTTCACCCGTTCATAATAGGAATCACTTACGGGAATCCTAATTTCCGAAATCAACAAATCCCTTCCTTTGAGGGCCGTGACCTTTTTTCTATTCACAATATAGGAGCGATGTACACGTATAAAAATGAGGGGGTTCAATGTTTTTTCAAGGGATTTTAATGATTGATGGCTCATGAGCTTCTGTTGTGACGTATGAAACACAACATACTCACTATCACTTTCAATATAAAGAATCTCTTCTAATCTTAACTTGTGCCAATCATAACCGGATTTAACGGTTAAGGTGTCTTGTGCATAAATGTCCGTATCCTTTAGTTTATGGACTGCCTTTAAAAAACGTTCAAATGTTATAGGTTTCAACAAATAATCCAATACATTGAGTTCATAGCCTTCTAGGGCATAATCCGCATAAGCCGTAGTGAAGATGACCTTGGTATCGGAAGAGATCAACTTGGCCAAATCCGTTCCCTTTAGATCTGGCATCTGTATATCCAAAAAAACAACATCTATCGATTTTTCGTTTAGTGTGGATATAGCCTCTAGCGGATTTTCGTAAGAACCGATTAACTCCAGGAAATCCAACTTATCCACATAGGTCTTGAGCAAGCTTCTTGCCAGCTCTTCATCATCTATGATCAAACATTTAAACATGGATTCCCGGATTCAAACTTAGCTTTACCGTAAATATACCATTTGCATCGTCAATGTACAGCTGGTGTTTATTGGGATATAAGATAGCTAATCTTTTCTTGACGTTTTCAATTCCTATACCACCCACTTTATCCTTTTGTACGGCATGATCGGGAAAGCTGTTTTCGATGATAAAATCGATGGCATCATTTGTGGCTTCTACACTGATTTTTATATACGAATCGCCCCCCTTTTCTATGTAACCATGTTTTAGCGCATTTTCCACAAAGGGTATAAACAACATAGGGGCGATAGTAACTCCAAATCCCAAGATATTAAAGTTGGTATGGATAGGATATTTTCTACTACTTTTTAACGAAAACAACTTTATGTAGTTTTCGATATATTGAATCTCACTTACCAAGGGTACAAAAGCTTTATCACATTCATAAAGTACATAACGCAACATATCCGATAAATAACTGATACTCTCCTGGGTCTTAGTGGAATCCATGGTGGACAGGGCATAGATATTGTTCAATGCATTGAATAAGAAATGTGGATTGATCTGTGATTTCAGGAGCTTTAATTCGGTTTGGAGGTTTTCATTTTTATTTCTAATGGTTTCCTCTTCCTTTCGCTGTGCAAAGAGAAAGGTCTCCAAGAGGGTAGCTATAATATAGGACACGCCGATCAACAGAAGTTGGACAAAAAACTTGGACGGCAGGGGTGCCCTTGGGCCTCTTCCCCTTGGACCACGGAATGGAGGGGGACCGGATAATATATTGGATGATAAATAGGCACTTATACCAACAATAAGGATAGATACAAGAACAAAAATGAAATATTTTCTTTGGAATAGAAGCTTAGGGGCCACATACCATATCAAGATCGTAATCAACAAAATTTGAAATAGGAACGCAGCTATATTATCGATAATAAAACGTTCATTACCATCCTGGGTCAACCAAAGCACCGTCCAAATCAAGGCCCACGAAATGGTTTGTATAAGAGCTCTTTTTGTTTTTTGCATCACACAAATAAAGGGAAAATAAAATAGGTGGATTACTAATTTTAAGAGTAAAAGTATAGGCTTATCCCGTGCTCACTGGTTTAAATCGCCCGTTCACGGAAAACCGTACACCGTTCATAGAAAACCGGCATATGTATTCAATTTTTTTGACATCTTTGATATATAATAAGGATAAAAAAATCTAATATGAACTTAATTAAATTTAAAAAAATTGCACTTATCGGAGTACTGGCAACTTTGGGAACGCTTTCATGTACTGGGCAATCCCGAAAAGAACGTCCCGAAAATCCGCCATCCGTAGATGAGGTTTTTGAACATATGGATGCGAATGAAGACGGGTTACTTTCCAAAAAGGAGGTAAGAGGGCCTTTAAAGCACGATTTTGATAAAATTGACGAAAACGAAGACGGGTTCATATCAAAGGAAGAATTGGAAAAAGCTCCAAAACCTAAAAGGAAAAAACCCCAAAATAGAGAGCGTTAATGTTTAAATTTTATTTTTTATGAAACATATAATCAAAAATATTCCTGCGACTTTTCTTGGTTTTAGCCTTTTTATCATTGCCTTTATCGCTTGTAGTTCGAACAGCGAGGACAGTATGGATGACGGTGATGCGATAACCGATGACGATGGTTCCATCACAGAATTACATGCGGCATTTGCCGCCTTTAATACCGACGCTACGACCATTTATTTAGATGGATCAAGTGTAGTCATAGAAACCACAGGGCTTCCGAATCACGAGACCGTATATTGGGGAGAAGGTAATGAACTATATAGGGAAGAGCCAGATGTTGCGTTAACACCAAGTATTATTTCCAGTAACAACAATGCTGTCACCATAAGGGTAGATGTGACTCCGGATTTAACGGGAAATACCGTTTCTACAGACCTGGGTACCATAGGTATTGCTGTTAGCGGATCTTCTATTTTCAATGACCAGGAAGGTAATGGCGCTTTGGACCAGGCTGCGGGAAGTTTGGATTGGACAGGGGCACATATAGGTCCCGGGGTATACCATTACCATTTAGAACCAAAAGCTTTTACTGATGACGATGATAAGCTCGTCGGTATTTTATTGGATGGTGTTTTTCTTTATGGAAGAAAATGTAGTTCTACAGGAACGTATCCTACGGATTTGGATGCTTCAGGAGGACACACCTCTACCACACAATATACGGATGGGGAGGAAGAATATCATTATCATATCATTAACGAAATATATGCGACTACAGGATCCTATATCGCCTTTGCAGGACCTTACCAAGGCTATTAAATCTAAAATTATAAAGCCTCTTTTTCTAGTAGCATTCTTTTTTTTCCTTATTAGTTGTATGGAAATGGGAGTGCGCAAAGAGGGTAATGAAAAAACGCTTACTAGAAAAGAAGAAACAATTGTTATAGATAGTTTGGTGGTAGCTAAAACAGTATTGATCCTTAACCCGGTCGAAGGTAAATGGTATTATAATGACCAACCCTATAATGGCTACTCCTTAAAACTCCACTCCAATGGAAAAGTAGCGGAAAGGTTAGGTTTTTATAAGGGTAAAAGAGAAGGTATTGCAAAAAGGTGGTCCAAGAATGGTACACTTCGAGTACAGTGTTGTTATGATCAGAACAACTTGGTAGGGGTATATAAAAGTTGGTGGGAAAATGGGGCTTTAGCGGAAGAATCCAATTATGTAAATGGATTAAAACATGGTATGGAAAAAACATGGTATCCTTCGGGCCAGTTGGCGAAATTGAGACAACTAGCTAATGGTAAGGAGGCAGGTATGCAAAAAGCATGGCTACAAAACGGTACATTATATGTTAATTACGAAGCAAAAAATGGAAGGATTTTTGGATTAAAACGTTCTAATTTATGTTATCAAGTAGAGAATGAAGTTGTTGTTAGGAATTAAAATAAATGGGTGCCTCTTCCTTTTCTTGCTTTCGATTTTCGCAGGCTGCAAAAAAGAACTGAAGAAAGAAAACATTCAGATAGAGGAGAATAGCAGGGTAGCGCATCTACCATATTACAAGGATAAATCGTTTACACCCTATTGGATCGGACCAGAAAGTGAAGAGGAAAAAAGCTTCCATAAAATCCCTGATTTTGAACTAATCAATCAGTTGGGCGATACTATTTCCCAAAAAACCTTTGATGATAAGATATACATTGTGGATTTCTTTTTTACCACCTGCCCCGGTATCTGCCTAAAGATGACCAACCATATGTTTAAGCTTCAGGAAAAATTTAAGAACGATACTGAAATTCTTTTCTTATCACATTCCGTCACTCCAACAATAGATTCGGTGTCCGTGCTTAAGAATTATGCTATAAAAAACAATGTTATGGACAATAAATGGCATTTGGTTACAGGCGATAGAAAAGAAATCTATGATTTAGGGCGGAATCACTATTTCGTGGAAAATGATCTAGGGGTCCCAAAAGATTTGGATGACTTTTTGCATAGTGAAAACTTTTTGTTGATAGATAAGCGTAAGCATATCCGTGGTATCTACAATGGATTGAACAGGGCCTCGATGGCACAATTAATAACGGATGTAAAAACACTTAGGTCAGAACCATGAACAGTTTTGGAATCTTGGATAAAAAACAACGTCCTATGATATTTTTAATGATTGGTGCTTTAAGCAATTTTACAGTGAGACCCATTATATTACAAAGCCCACCAGCGTCTTCTTGAGAAATTGGCGTGTTTTGCTTTTCCATTTATTTAGAGCGGCTTAACTTCCAATGCCGTGACATCCCACTCGGACAATTTTGCCCCGGCCTGGTAGGCACTTTCCAAGAAATCCAAAAGGACCGCTTTTGGGTCTGTTTCTTTTCTAAGTGCATTATAGTCCAAAAAAGCCATGGGACTTCCATTGGAATCTATCCATTTAGCCGCTTCAGGTGCCAAAATTTCATACTCCAATCCATTGGGCGATGGGTATACATAGGCGTAAAAGGCAGGGTCTCGAACATCTTTGTCACCAAACCAAAATCCAAAACTGATCACTTCATGGGAATAGGCATCCCTATCCGCCAAGCCTGCTTCGGGCATGTCGGGGCCTTTTTCCCCAGAAAATCGGGTAACCGCCAAATCCATATGATGCCAGTATAAATGAACCGGGCAAGTTTTGCTGTAAGACCTTCCACTGAATTCCTTGAAAACGAGGTCCACAAGCAATAAAAGTCGCCAAAAACGTTGTACATGATCCGCTTGATAACTCTTGTGCATGGTACATTCCGGAAAAGGGACATCATCGGAAAGATCGTAGGGTACGGCCCATATATCTGCCCGCACGCCCAAGTTATTTAATGTATCCATGGTTTTGTGATAAAAATCGGCTACGGAAAGGCCATGGTGAAGTTTAAAAAAACGGTGTTCCCCTTTACTGGTATAAACCTGAAGTTGATGTTGCGTAAAATCGAACTGAATCTCAAAGCTAAAGTCGTCATAGGGAATGGTATCGGTATAAAGGCCTCGACTGTTTACATATAGGGTAATGTACCACCAGTGGTTTTTACGGGGCATGAGGGCCAATCGTATTTTACCAATAATCTGAATATATCTGTGTAGGGTTTCCTTGGTTTCTTCCCAAGTTTCCAAGGGAAATGATGGAAAAAGTTCTTTCGCTTTCATACCTTTTATATTAGCGTGCTTTCTGACATAGCGGGTGTATTGCCTAAACGGGATCATGTTCTTAAAAACCCCAGAACTTAAAGTTAAGGATTACGAGCAGCTTATGCAATAGATAGCAAAGGCCATGGTGTCGCAAAACCTATGTGGGATAGTATTATATTAAAATATGATAGGGTCAATTTTTGGGCAGCATTGCGATAATTATGGTTTATTGTATGTTTGTATAAACACTTAATTATGAAAGTTATTTTCTGCACTAAATGGATTGTTCCGATATTGGTTTTATCCATATTGTTAGTTTCATGTAATCAAAAAAAAGAAAAAACAACAACGACCCAACAGGTAATTCAGTATGATGAGCCAGCATCTGCTTTACCAACAGATAGGTTACGGCTTCCCGAAGGGTTCAAAATAGAAGTATATGCGGACAGTTTGGATGGTGCGCGCTCTATGGCCATGAGTGATAATGGAACGTTATTCGTAGGCACTAGGAATGAGAAAACTGTTTATGCCATACAGGATTTGGATGGTGATTTCAGAGCCGATCATACCATTGTCCTGGATACTACTTTTGAAGTGCCCAATGGAATAGCTTTTAAAGATGGAGCGCTGTACGTCGCAGAAGTGAATCGTTTGTTGCGCTATCCAAATATAGAAGGGCGATTGAAGAATCCACCTTCTCCGGAAATCATCTATGATGATTATCCTACCGAATTTCATCATGGATGGAAGTATATCGCCTTTGGTCCAGACGGCAAATTGTACGTACCTGTGGGAGCGCCATGCAATATTTGTGAGAGCTCCAGTGAAGATGAGCGCTATGCGACCATTACGCGTATGGATCCCGATGGGGGTAATCGGGAAATCTATGCTAAAGGGGTTCGTAACACCGTAGGGTTTACCTGGCATCCCGAAACGGGCGATTTATGGTTTACCGATAATGGAAGGGATATGATGGGAGACGATGTGCCGCCGTGCGAATTGAACAGGGTTGCTAAAGCTGGTCAACATTTTGGATATCCGTATTGCCATGGAGGAACAGTGAAAGACCCTGAATTTGGTGATACTTTTCCTTGTTCGAATTTTGTTCCTCCCGTACAATCCCTAGGCGCCCATGTAGCTCCGTTGGGCGTGAAATTTTATACGGGTTCCATGTTTCCCGAAAAATATAAGGGAATGGCGTTCATTGCCGAACATGGTTCGTGGAATCGTTCCTCCATGGTCGGTTATAAAATTGCACTGGTAAAACTGGATGGGAACAAGGCGGTAAGCTATGAAACCTTTATTGATGGATGGCTGGATGAAGAAAAACAGGAACGCTTTGGGAGACCCGTGGATCTACTGTTTTTAGAAGATGGCTCTTTATTGATATCGGATGATTTTGGTGATGCCATTTACCGGGTTTCCTATGAAGGCAATGCAATGGCAAGTAATCCATAAAATACTTTTCATATATCTGTGCTACGTTTTTTATGTTTCCCAGGTAATGAACAATCACTTTCAACAAAGGTTCAATCACTTCAAAAAGGTAATTTATACAAGTTTTCGGGAAAGATCGGCACTTTGACCCCATGGCATATGTTGCACTTTTGTATCAACAAATAATAACTTAAAAACATGAATATGGAAAGTATCAAAACACCACATGAAGAAGAATTGTTGATAAACGTAAATGAAGTCACAAAGCTCTTGTCCGAAGGAAAATTTATAGAGGCCATGGAGGAATATCTGGACAGGGATGTACAACTTATCGAAGGGAATAATGAGCCAAAAATTGGAAAGGAATTTTGCTTGGCCGAAGAAAAAAAGCTATTGGACACAGTGGTTGCATTTCACGGATATAAAGTTATAAGTGGCCCTTCAGTTAAAGGAGACACCACTTTTTATGAGGCGGTAATGGAGTTTAGGACCAAGGATGGAACCGAACATAAATTTGAACAAGTGGTACGATCAAAATGGAAAAACGGTAAAATAATAAATGAGCGCTATTACCATGCTTAATATGTAGAATACCTTATGGTTAATGCTTTAAAAAGGGAACGTCCAATGGATGTTCCCTTTTTTTATGATTGGTTAAATCGATTCAAGGACTTTAAACGACGATTAAACATAAAGCCATTTGGCATGCTTTACAACATGTGCATATTTAGGTCATCCAAGTATATGGATTAAACAATATCTAAATATCATAAAAACATAGTAAGATGAGAATATTATACATCATTACCGGCCTAATCCTAATTTTCCTCAATGGTTGTAATGAACAACATAAAGAAATTGTCCAATCTGAAAAAACAAGACTGGAAAAATGGACAGAAGACCTTAACTATTTTGAGAACGAGTATCTCAACAACTCCAAAACCTATACAAAGGATTCCATGAATTCTTGCAAGCTATTGATCACTGATTTAAAAACAAAGATCCCTACCTTGTCCGATAACCAAATTGTCTTGGAACTATCTAAATGCGTTGCCATGGCCAATAACGGACATACTACCATACATCTTAGTGAAATGGATAAAATACCCGTACGCTTTTATTGGTTCGCAGA
>JBCBZE010000074.1:0-11808 GCA_039815505.1 Bacteroidota bacterium
ATTATACGCCCAAGAATTGCCCAATGGTTATCAGTTAGTGGATAGCACACCTACCATTCGACTAAAAATGCTGAAGACATCGGTAAATGATTTTTATCTCGCAAAATCGGTAGATAAAGATGGGGTGGTGTATGAAAAAGAAGGTGCTTGGTTTTTTGAATATTATGAGAATCAAAATCTTGTAATCAAAGAATTGAACATAAAGTTTTAAAGATCATATTTTTCTTTCCATCTTTTTTCAAGGAACTCTTTAATCGCTTTTTCCCTTGGATTTGTACCCGGATTATAAAACGAAGTTCCGGTAATATCCTCTGGGAGAAACTCCTCGTCTATAAAATTGTTTTGATAATCATGGGCATATTTGTATTCCTTACCATAACCTAGGTCTTTCATTAATTTAGTCGGTGCGTTCCGTAAGGCTAAAGGAACAGGAAGGTCCCCCGTTTCCCTAACCTTCTGTTGTGCCTTTTTTATAGCCATATAACTTGCGTTGCTTTTCTGGGATGTGGCCAGATATATGGCGCATTCACTTAATATGATCCGTGCTTCGGGATAACCAATGGTCGTGACCGCTTGAAACGTGCTATTTGCTATTACCAGGGCCGTAGGGTTGGCGAGGCCAATATCTTCCGAAGCCAGTATAAGCATTCGCCTTGCAATAAATTTTACATCCTCTCCGCCCTCTATCATCCTGGCAAGCCAGTATACCGCACCATTTGCATCACTGCCCCTAATGGACTTTATAAAGGCGGAAATAATATCATAATGCTGTTCACCTACCTTATCATAGAGAACGGTATTTTTTTGCACCTTGTTCAATACCAATTCATCGGTTATGGTAATCGTGTTTTTTTCTTCCCCATTTACAATAAGTTCAAAAATGTTCAGAAGTTTTCTACCATCCCCTCCAGATAACCTTAATAAGGCTTCCGTTTCTTTGAATTTTATTTTTTTGGATTTCAAAGCGTCATCCATTTCTACGGCGCGCCTTAACAAAACTTCAAGGTCTTCCTTTCCAAAGGGGTTCAGGATATAGACTTGACATCGGGATAAGAGGGCAGGTATAACTTCAAAACTAGGATTTTCAGTGGTAGCGCCAATCAGTGTTACCCATCCCTTCTCTACAGCTCCCAAAAGTGAGTCCTGTTGTGATTTGCTAAATCGATGTATCTCATCTATAAAAAGAATCGGATTTTTAGCGGTAAATAAACCGCCACGTTGTTTTGCTTTCTCAATGATCTCCCTAACATCCTTTACCCCGCTACTTATTGCGCTCAACGTATAGAACGGTCTGCCGCTTTCATTGGCAATGATGTTGGCCAATGTTGTTTTGCCCGTGCCGGGTGGCCCCCATAATATCAAAGAAGGAATTATCCCTTTTTTAATTTGGTGGGTTAAAGACCCGCTTTCACCGACTAAGTGATGCTGGCTAATATATTGGTCCAAAGTTTTAGGGCGTACCCGCTCCGCAAGTGGCTCGTTCATGGTATAAAAATAAGATAAATATCCTGATGACAATTTATCAGGTTTTTGTTTTCTGGCCGGGATATTGATTAAAAAAGAGTAAATTCAGCACATGTCGGAGAACAATTATTTTAAATTTTCCAATGCCGTTATTCTAATACCTTTTATCATGGTATTGTTGATTTGGACTGTTTTTTGGGCTGAGATTAGATTTCAAATCAATTTAAACCAATATGGTATTTACCCAAGGACATGGTCCGGCTTACGGGGAGTTATCTTTAGTCCGTTCATCCATGGGTCTGTGGAACACCTCTACAATAATACAATACCTATAGCTATCCTAACATCGGCCTTACTTTATTTTTATAAAGAAATTTCCTTTAAAGTATTGTTTTGGGGCGTTTTAGTATCCGGTTTTTTGACTTGGTGCATTGGTAGGGAATCCTATCATATTGGAATTAGTGGACTTATATATGTTTTGGCCAGCTTTATTTTTTTCAAGGGTATTTTTACCAAACATTATAGACTTGTAGCTTTATCCCTGTTCGTTGTCTTTGTGTACGGAAGCCTACTATGGTACATCTTTCCGGTTGAAGATGGAATTTCTTGGGAAGGTCATTTATCGGGATTTCTAACAGGCCTTTTATTTGCATGGATGCTAAAGGCAAGGTTGCCCGATGTACGAAAGTATGATTGGGAAAAGGAAGATTACAATGAGGAAGAGGATGAATTTTTGAGGCACTTTGATGAAAATGGAAACTTTATCGAAAATAAAGTAGATGAACCCCCTGTGGAAAATAATTCAATTAAAATCACCTATCATATTACAAAGAGGAAACCCGATATAGATGGAGGTCAATAGATACGTTGTCGTATAATTTCGTAGAGGAATATACCGCAGGCAACAGATACGTTCAATGAATCGATATCACCCAGCAAAGGAAGTTTTGCGGAATAATCGGAAGCTTTTAGAATAGACGGGGATATACCCGTGTCTTCCGACCCCATAATGACGGCTATAGGTTGGTCAAAAGGAACATCATAAACAGTATTTTTTGTTTTTTCGGTCGCGGCAACCACCTTCACACCCGATGCTTGTAAATAGAAGACAGCATCTTTTAGATGGTCCACCTTGGATATGGGAACCTTAAATGCAGCTCCTGCCGATGTTTTTATAGTATCTGCAGTAACCGGTGCCGCTCCTTTCTTTTGTATTACGATCCCGTCTACACCAGAACATTCGGCGGTACGTATAATAGCGCCAAAATTACGTACATCCGAAAGTTGATCTAACAAAAGAAACAGTGGCTTTTCTTTTGTGGCTACGATTGTTTCTACTAGCTCCTCAAAATTATGGAAAGATATAGGAGAGATGATCGCAATGGCTCCTTGATGATTATTCGTAGTAATTCTGTTTAACCTTTCTATGGGTACGTAAGAAGAACTGATATTATTTTTACGTACCAAAGCCTCCAATTCTCTGTACAGGCTCCCTTTAAGACCTTTTTGGATAAATATTTTGTCTATAGGTTCCTTGGAGGATATAGCCTCCATTATGGATCTAATGCCATAGATATATGTTTCTTTTTTTTGTCTCACTGATAAAACCAAGGTATAAAAAAACACATCCCTAAAAAAGGGATGTGCTTAAATTATATACAATAAACTAAGTAGTTATTGTTTTTGAAGTGTAAGGAAGTTTGTTATAAACCCTGGCGAAGTGATCGCTAGATCTATAAACCCTACACATGAAAAGGTAAAACCGGTAATGGTACCATAAGATGCAGGTCCAAGACCAGCGGTATTAAAGTGAAGAGCGTCTGGATTTCCGGCACTTACCTGTCCCGTATCGGGATTTACTTCAATGATTAAATCATCCCCTCCATCTAAAGGTAGCGCTCCCCCAACTATAGTGTATTGATTAGGACCCGGGCCCGATATTACCTCCATTACAGCAGGTTGAACACTAAAGAAAGCGGGGGAAAAGTCATCTGAAAATCTATTCCTAATAACGTCATAAGGACCCACAACTTCATCCTGAAGAAAAGGACAGGCAACAAACGAGTTAAACTCGTATGCCTGTCTTTGTTCCGGTTGTCCGGACAAATCATCCTGTAACTGGGCGAAGGTAAGTGTACTTCCATCTACTCCCGTAGAGGTCGCCACAAACTGCACGTTATCACCTGGTTGGATCTCACTGGTTGGAATACCCAACGCATCGGCTAATTCCTGACCGGTAAGGGCCCACTCCGCAGGAAAGGAAGTAAAGCTGGTTAATGGTGCTAGAGGAACCGTATCCGTACCACGTAGTTTACGGACTTGAACAGACCAAGAAGCCACATTATCCGCAGGATCGTCCAATGTTCCGGCGAAAACGACACCATCCAATGCCGTTGCGTCGATTACGGGCAAACTGGCGTCAGGAATAATTCTAATATAAGGCGCTATATTGGCTATATCGGCCTGTATGGTTTGTGGATCTTTATCCTCGTCTTTATCACAACCTATAAAAGCCAATGAAAAGAGGACTATAAAAATACTTGTAAGTTTTAATAAATTATTTTTCATCTTTAAATTTTTTATAATTGATTTAATCCACAAATCCTTCAGGATTGGTATCCCAGAAAATCGGGGTGGTCACACCTGCTTTTTGAGTGATACTAGCGTTGTTATCATTGGCTACTTGAGGATAGAAATTAGATCTTACATAGACACCAGGATCTGCCAAATCCAACGAAGGTTGTAAATTATCTGGCTGTCCGGTTCTTCTATAGGTATTATACGCTTCTACGCCGTTGCACCATAGGGCTAGAAAATATTGCTCTCCTAAGACTCTCAATCTATCCGCACCGACAGAACCATTAAAATCTGCCATGATTTCTGCCACGTGAGTATCAATTAAAGCTGGGGAGGGTACAAATTGATCTCTTACCAACACCTGTTCATTTTCCGGTGTGTCTGGGTCATCCGCAACTATTACTCTATCCAAAGTAGATGACAATTGTTCTCCGAAATTAACAACGGTACCAATTGATTCCCGGATACCACTTTCGAGGTAGCTTGCTGCATCTCCAGTTGTCCCTAGGTTCTCTGCTGCTTCCGCTAGCATAAAGTATGTGTAAGAACTCATCATGATAGGGGCAATTCCAGCTCCGGCTAATCCTTCTTCGTTTGCTGTAGATCCGGTAACATTTCTAAATGAACTGTCATCAAAAGGTCCACCTATTGGATAGACTCCGAACATGGCCAAAAAGGCATCATGTGGTGGAATACCATCGTCCCTTAAGTGATCCCATCCCCAAAGACCATCGTAACCATTAGTATTGGGTACTGTACAGAAGGTTTCTCCTGCTGGATAGTGGGCGGGGGCATTTTGCGTGGAACAACTATTGTTTACTACGTTTTGACCTGAGAAATCCGATACTTGCCTATAATAATAATACCTTGTCCTTGGATCTTCCTGACCATATCTATTGGCCAATAGATTCATATAGTAGTTGGCCATTATGAAGTCAGCACTTGGCCCGGCCCCTCCATAGTTTTTCTGGAAGAAAGGGTGTCTTGCATCTGGTGCATTTATGGATGTCCCATAACGAAAAGCAAAGTCATCAGCTGAATTCATGATAAGATTGTTTCCTGCAATGAGTGCATTGATCTCTGCAGTGGATACTGCAGCATTAAAGCTAGTTTCATTAGCTAAACGTGTCTGCAAAAAGAGCTTTAAGCGTAGGGTATTCGCCAAACGTACCCATTGACTTTCATTGGTGGGACCCGAACCACCATCTGCCGGATAGAATAAATCCCTTGCAGGCAAGGCAAACTCCTCCCTATTTAAATTAGTGATAGCATCCAATAATAATTGATTCGCGGCTTCATAAATTGAAACCTCGTCATCCAAGGCCGGATTAGTAATTCCCTCGGAACCTCGAACCGCTTCCGTGTAAGGTACATCACCGAAGAAATCTACCAAAGTCATGATAACATAGGCTTCTACAATTTGTCCTATGGCTACGTGCGTAAAGAGCTCTGCTTCTTCAGCCAAAGGTGTCATGACCCTTATATCCGCTAAAATCCTAGAGTAGGCCGATTCCCATATTTCATTAAAATCTGGTGGCGGTGCCAATTGATCATAAGAGGGCCCTCCTCCGTGCAGCATTCTTGTGGCCTCCATACCAAATTCGCTCATTCCGTCAAAAGCATTATTCTGTTCACCGGCAAAGAAATCACCCAATTCCAATTGAATGGCATTGAGGAAGAAGTCTATATCAGCTTGTGAGGGGTTTAAAGCATTGGTGCTTTCTACCACCCCAAAATCTGTGGTCTCACATCCGGCACTCAACAAAATAAGTGCCGATGTAATGATAAAAGTATTTAATTTACAATACAGTTTTTTCATGATTCTATTTTTTTTTTATTAAAATGATGCCTTAACACTAAAACCATATCTTCTAGTAGAAGGACCTGTGATAAAGTCGATACCTTGACCATTACCTACACCTGTACTTGAAGCATTGGTATCATAATTGGTGGAATCATCAAAGTTGATGGCGTCGTACCATAGATTGAATCCAGATAAGGTAAAAGACAGACTACCAAATGGTGTTTTGTCCAAGAATTTTTGAGGGAGGGCGTACCCAAGGGATACTTCCTGCAATCTAATTGTAGATCCATCAAAAACACCGAATTCATTGATATCACCTGCGAAATAGGTATCGAAACCTAAGTTCGTCGCAGTAATCGCAACATTATTAGGAGTTCCATCAGCAAAAACACCAGGTAGAATAAAGTTACACTCTCTACAGATAGGATCATCATAGTCAATTACACCCCTTCCTAAAAGTGAAAAGGCGGTAGTTGAGAATATATCCCCTCCATGACGGTATTGAATGTTCGCCGTTAATGTAAGGTTTTTATACGTAAAGGTGGGAATCAAAGCGGTGGTCCAATCCGGGTTGGGATCTCCAATCTCTGTCAAGCTTCTATCAACCGTATAAATACCATCACCTCCAACTATAGGATTTCCACTATCGTCCCTAGCTATGGTATTACCCAATAAAACTCCAAATGGTCTTCCTTCTACAGCGTAATTTGCTGCCTGATCTATAACTGCATTGGTTAACAGTATGTTTTCAACGCCATCCGCAAGATCGGTTACCGTAGATTCTATAGCTGAGAAGTTACCAGCGATATTGAAGGCAAATCCATCAGGAGTGCTAGGTTGAACAATGTCCAAACTAAAATCTACTTCCACACCTTCTGCCTTTATTTCCCCAATGTTTACAAATGTATTGTCAAATCCCGTAGCGTCATCTAAAGTCTGCTGAGTAATCAAATCATCCGTAGTCCTGGTGAAAAGACTCACATTTAAATTAAGTCTATTGAAAAACTTCGCATCTACACCTACTTCAAATTCTTGCACCAATTCTGGTTCCAAATCACTATTTCCCAAGGTATTGGATACATCATTGGTAGATACTACATTTCCATCCGTTGGTACAAATGCTCTAGCACTAAGATTCAATTGATCTCTGGTTCTAAACGGATTGGCAGGGAAACTCGCAGAAGACCCATATCCTACCCTTAACTTTAAATAATTTAAAAAGTCCCCTTGCAGTCCATCGAAAGCATCGGTAGCTACAAATGATAAACTTGCACCAGGATAAAATATAGAATTGTTCTCTCTTTCCAAAGTTGAAGTCCAATCGTTTCGACCTACAACGTTAAAGAATAACCAGTTCTTATACCCCAAGGTGGCATCCAAATAAATACCCGCTTGGTTGTCTTCCTGATCAAACGCTATCTGTAATCCGGAAAAGGAATTGATGGATGATTGTGTCGTGAAGTTAAAATGCCTTAGGACACCAAAAGCCAGTTGGCCTGTACTTTCCAAACCATCCCTACTGAAGACATCTCTTCTTGCATTGGCCCCTAAAATCACTTTTAGGTTAAGATTGTCACTCAAGTCTCTATCCGCGGATAAAATAAGGTCATGGTTATATATGGTATTTCGTACCGAAGCGGTTCGTAAAAGACCATCTACCTGACCGTCTACCGCACCTCTGTTCTGTCCGTAGAAGTTACTTTCCGTGTAGGTATCCAAACCTAAACGGTAAGTGGCATTTAACCAATCGTTGATTTGGTAATTAACGGATGTCGTACCGTTAAAACGATCTACGTTTTGCCCTGTTCTTACGTTATTAACGGTCCAGAAAGGATTTTGGATATCGTTTCCAGAGCGATAGTATACACTTCTACCATCTGCTGACTGAAAAGGAATGCCAATTAAATCCACACTTCTTGGTGTATATAGCACATCACCAAAAACTGAAGCTCCATCAAAACCGGAACCACTACCAAAACTCGCTGCTACTGGAGGCGAAGTGAAGTTGGTCCTTGTAAAGTTGAAAACTCCTGAAACTGTAATATTATTGGAAAGCCTAGCGCTTCCTCCCAAGCCAAAGTTATTTCTGAGAAGTCTGTTCCCTTCAACGATACCGTTGTCTTCGGTTCTACCATAACTTGCACTAAAATTGGCATTTTCTCCACCACCTCTAATATTTACAGAGGTTTGACTTACCGTACCTGTTCTGAAAAAGTTTTCAACACTATTGTAGGGTCTGTACTCATAAGGTGTAGCTGCAATGTCTTCAAAGCCCGCGACCAAGGTTTGGTCAGCTATAAAATTGAAAGGGTGTTGTAGCAAAGCTATACCGCCTGGCCCATCACCGATAAACTGCCCGGCATTTCCAACACCATCATCATCCGTTCTATCAAATCTTGGTCCCCAGTTACTAAAGAAGAAACCAAATCCTTGATGAAAACCACCACCATAATTGTCTTGGTAATCTGGCAATACCGCTTCCGAGAAGAAGTTGGATTGCGTTATGGTCACTTCTGTTTTTTTGTTAACAGAACCACTGGCGGAATTTTTTGTGGTGATCAAGATCACCCCATTACTTCCTCGGCTACCATACAATACGGTAGCACTTAGACCCTTAAGAACACTAACGCTCTCAATATTGTTAGGGTCAAGGTCCAAGAATCTACTGGATTCCGTATTACCATCCAAAAAGTTACTTTGTGTATTTGTACCCGAATCAAAAGGAACACCATCAACAATAAACAAGGGTTGGTTGGATTGTGTTACCGAAGAAAATCCACGGATAATAATATTGGTTCCCGAACCTGATAAACCATTGTTACTGGTAATGTTCACACCAGCTATCTTGCCGTTCAGTACCCTGGCAACATCCGCTTCCGCACGCTGCTCAATTTGGTCGTCGGCAACTGTGGTTACCGCGTAACCCAGAGACCTGGCCTCTCTCTCAATTCCCTGCGCCGTTACAACCACCTCCTCTAGGGCTTGTGCGTCCTCCAGCATTTGGACATTGATAGTGTTGTCAGCACCGATCGCTACCGTGACGTCCTTTTGTCCAATATAGGTAAACAGCAGGTTTTGGCCTACGCTACCTTGAATGGAGTAATTACCGTCAAAATCCGTCTGGGTTCCATTAGAGGTTCCTTGGACAACAATGTTGACCCCAGGCAGTGGCAAACCATCTTGGTCGGTCACCGTACCTGAAATCGTCTTTTCCTGCGCAAACGATAAATGCACAACAAACGCCAATAATAGCGTTAAGATTCCATTTAGTTTTGTTCTCATTTTTTAATTATTTGAATTAGCTAGCCGCTAAAATCATAATTTCATCTTAATAATCCAAAGGTTTTTTAATAAAATTTTAAGATTGATGGCATAAATATTACATACCTATTCTTATAATTAAATAAATAGTGATTTTATATTTTATTATAGGTTTATTTTCATTTTATCCACTTTTTTTGTTAATGTTTTATAGATAGAAATAAAAAGAAGCCAATACACCATGAATATTTGCTTTGATTGCTATCGGAATACCGCCCATCCGTATTCACGAACCTCGACCTCCTCTTTCAAAGTTTCTAAATAAGTGTTTGGATACGCCTATGGGCAATGGGATTTATTGTGTATATATTATAGGTATAGATTAAAAGGTTGAAAATGGGTATAAAGGGAGGTATTTTGAATGCCCGGATATGGCGTTGAAAAAAATATGGAAAATTAATCTATTTGGATTTGAATTATTATGAATAATTACTACATTTGCCAGCCCTTAAAAGAGGGGAAAATTTATACATATATAATATAGTATGCCAACAATTTCACAATTAGTACGAAAAGGAAGGGCCACGATTACCAAGAAGAGTAAATCGGCTGCTTTGGATTCGTGTCCTCAAAGAAGAGGGGTTTGTACGCGTGTTTATACTACTACACCGAAGAAACCGAACTCCGCAATGCGTAAAGTTGCAAGGGTAAGGTTGACCAACGGTAAAGAAGTTAACGCTTATATCCCTGGAGAAGGACATAATTTGCAAGAGCACTCGATAGTATTGGTAAGGGGCGGAAGAGTAAAGGATTTGCCAGGTGTTAGGTATCATATCGTAAGAGGCGCGTTGGATACGGCAGGTGTTGCCGGTAGAACCCAGCGCAGGTCCAAGTACGGTGCTAAGCGTCCTAAAAAGTAAATTAAACTTGTAAAGAGAAGACATGAGAAAAAGACAGGCAAAAAAGAGACCGTTGCTACCAGATCCAAGGTTTAACGATCAATTGGTAACACGATTTGTAAACATGTTGATGTGGGATGGGAAGAAATCGGTTGCGTTCAAGGTGTTTTATGATGCAATAGATATCGTTGACGAGAAGAAAACGGACGAGGAAAAGACAGCATTGGAATTATGGAAAGATGCCTTATCTAACGTAATGCCCCATGTAGAGGTAAGGAGTAGAAGGGTAGGAGGTGCAACTTTTCAAATACCTATGCAAATACGTCCGGACCGAAAGATTTCTACAGCAATGAAGTGGTTGATCAGTTATGCGCGCAAGCGTAATGAAAAATCTATGGCGCAGAAATTGGCGGCGGAAGTTTTAGCGGCTTCCAAGGAAGAAGGAGCTGCGGTCAAGAAAAGAGTAGATACACACAAAATGGCCGAGGCCAATAAAGCATTCTCCCACTTTAGATTCTAATTTTCAGTAATGGCAAGAGATTTAAAATATACAAGAAATATAGGTATTGCAGCACATATTGATGCTGGAAAGACCACTACTACCGAACGTATTCTTTTCTATACCGGAGTTAGCCATAAAATAGGTGAGGTGCACGATGGTGCGGCCACTATGGACTGGATGGAGCAAGAGCAGGAGCGTGGAATTACCATTACATCTGCTGCAACTACCTGTGAATGGCATTTTCCGACCGAAAACGGAAAACCGACAGCCGATGCAAAAGGGTATCACTTCAATATTATAGATACTCCCGGACACGTTGATTTTACGGTCGAGGTAAACCGATCCCTTAGAGTTCTTGATGGATTGGTTTTTCTTTTTAGTGCGGTAGATGGTGTTGAGCCACAATCCGAGACCAACTGGAGGTTGGCCGATAATTACAAGGTTCCAAGAATTGGTTTTGTAAATAAAATGGACCGTCAAGGATCTAACTTTTTAATGGTTTGTAACCAGGTAAAGGATATGTTGGGTTCCAATGCTGTTCCTATTGTATTGCCGATTGGCGAGGAAGCCGATTTTAAAGGGATTGTTGACCTGGCAAAGAACAGGGCCATTGTATGGCACGATGATAACTTTGGGTCCACTTTTGATGTAGTGGATATTCCTTCCGAAATGGAAGCTGAGGTGAAAGAATACAGGGCCGCCTTGATCGAAGCGGTAGCGGAGTACGATGAGGAACTAATGGAGAAATTCTTCGAAGATGAAGATTCCATTACCGAAGAGGAAGTACATGCCGCCTTAAGGGCCGCCGTAATGGACAGGGCCATAATTCCTATGATTTGCGGTTCCTCCTTTAAAAATAAAGGGGTTCAATTCTTGTTGGATGCCGTTTGTAGATATTTACCATCTCCTACAGATAAAGACGATATTGTAGGTACCGATCCCAATACCGGTAATGAGATAAGTCGTAAACCGGATGTAAAAGAGCCATTTTCTGCATTGGCCTTTAAGATTGCCACAGATCCTTTTGTAGGTCGTTTGGCATTTTTCAGAACCTATTCCGGTCGCCTTGATGCGGGATCTTACATTTTAAACAATCGCTCTGGTAAGAAGGAACGTATTTCACGTATTTACCAGATGCACTCAAATAAACAAAACGCCATCGACCATATCGAGGCGGGCGACATAGGCGCTGCCGTAGGATTTAAAGACATCAAGACTGGGGATACCATGTCAGATGAAAAGCACCCTATTGTTTTGGAAAGTATGGATTTTCCAGATCCTGTAATTGGTATTGCGGTAGA
>JBCBZE010000096.1:0-10411 GCA_039815505.1 Bacteroidota bacterium
AAATCAGAAGTGATATGGACACCGTACCCTTGGCAGGTCTAATGGGCCTCTTTTTAGGCCTGGTCATCCTACTGAGCCTATATCCTTCCATTCCTTCCCTATACCAGATCTAATATGGAGACCCTGTCCTATAACATACCTATAGCACTGCAGCAACGCATCACCGCGGAACAGGCCCATCACTACAGGATCGTACCTGTTTCGGAAACTGATGACACCCTTGTTTTTAAGACCGATCAGCCCGTCTTGGATGATTTGCTTACCGAGCTACGGATTATATTGGACACCCCCTTGGACCTTGAACGATGTGGGCGGGAAGAGCTGCAACGGTACCTTAGTACCAACTACCGGGAACCACAAAACGCCGCTACCGGAAAACTGGAGTATAGCACGGATTTTCTGGAAAAAATGGTATGGAACGCTAAGCAAGTAGGTAGCAGCGACATCCATTTTGAACCTTATGAAAAGAAATGTAGGGTCAGGTTTCGATTAGACGGTAAACTATTGGAACAGTATAGTATTACCTTGACCGAATACCCCACCATCATCAACAAGATAAAAATAAAAGCGGGACTGGACATCGCCGAAAAGCGATTACCGCAGGATGGCCGTATTACCATGAAGACACAAGGGGACGAATTTGATATCCGAGTTTCCTCCCTACCTACACTTCACGGCGAAAAAATGGTGTTACGGATATTGAGCAAGGATACGGGCCAACTATCCCTTGAAAATCTAGGGTTTGATCGGAAAGAACTGCGGCGGTACAAGGAGGGCATTAAAAACCCCAATGGGATCGTTCTGATATCCGGGCCCACGGGATCCGGGAAGACCACCACCCTATACGCCACCTTGAAACATCTCAACAAGGGCGAGACCAATATACTAACGGTAGAAGACCCCATTGAATATACCCTTGAGGGCATCAACCAGGTACAGCTCAAAGAGAATATCGGTCTTGATTTTGCAAGCACCTTGCGTACCTTTTTACGACAGGATCCCGATATCATCATGGTGGGCGAGATACGTGACGTCAAGACCGCAAATATGGCCATAAGGGCCGCATTAACGGGCCATCTGGTACTCTCCACCATACATACCAACTCTGCTTGGGCCACCGTTTCCCGGCTCATCGATATGGGGGTACCCCCCTTTTTGATCGCCAGTACCCTGAATATGAGCGTAGCACAGCGGTTGGTCCGTAGACTATGTGGGGAATGCAAGCAAGAGGAACCTTTGGACCGTGAACTGCTCCCCGAGCACTTTGAACCGCCCGGAACCTTAAAAAAACATTACCGGGCCGTTGGGTGTAATTCCTGCCACCATACAGGATATTCCGGCAGAAAAGCTATTTATGAAATAGTGCCCGTTTCCAAGGATTTAATGGCCCCGATAAAGAACAACCACCTGGAAATCGATGCTTATTTACAAGCAAATAACATCCCGACCTTAAAACAGCACGCATTACAACTGATACAAGAGGGCGTTACCGCTATAGAAGAGGTATACTCCTTATTAACCGACTGATCTATGAAAAAGCTATTTTCCATACTATTCCTATTGACCCTGCTTCATGTGAGCGGCCAGGAAACCAATAGGATACAGCGTATTAGCAATAATTTGGAGCTGTTGGCCCTGGAAAATTCCGGACTGAACGAGAATTTAAAACTAGAAGTGAACGTGGCCAACGTGACCCTCCCCAACTTTTTGATCGCGGTCTCCAAAGTACATCGACTTAACCTTAGTGTATCCCCCGACATCAACAATATTACCATCGTCAACAATTTCGCGGACGTTACCGTTAGGGACCTTTTGGTTTTTCTATGCAAGGAGTACGGATTGGACATTGAATTCACGGGAACGATCTTGTCCGTAAAAAAATATAAACCCCCAACTCCCGAGGTGGTGGAAAAGGAGGTCCATGTAGAGTACAGTCCCCTGAACCGGATGATTTCATTGGATATTAAAAACGATCCCTTGGAAAAAGTCTTCCGTAAAATCATGGATATCACCGGAGAAAACCTGTTGTATACCAGTGGTATGGAAAGTATCCCGATCAGCATGTACTTAAGCAATGTCCCCTTTGATACGGCCATGAAAAAATTGGCCGGCACCAATAAGCTGTCCTTTTCAAAATCCAGGGACGGATTCTACCTTTTTGATACTTTGGACAATACACCGAATACCATTGAAGGAAGCGTACAGACCCTGGCGAACAGACCTAGAAGAAGAAACTCGCAGGGTAGTAATTTTCAATATCAGGTCATCGATACCTTGAACAGGATACTCCATGTAGATTTTGAGAATGTCCCTATTGTGGATATCATACGGGAAATAAGCTATGACCTTCATCTTGATGTGTATACGGCAACACCCTTGGAAGAGGCCGGGGAGGTAAGTTTTAAGGCAAAACAAATCTCGTACGATATGCTGTTGGAGCGCATCTTTGAAAGCAAGGCCAATGATAATACGCCCGGCCCTATACAACAAAGCAATGCTAGTACGGCCCGGAACAGGGCATCGGTTCAAAATGGCGCCCGGACCAACCTCCCATCGTCCTCGTATCCCACCAACTTTACGTTTAAAAAAGAGGGGGGGATCTACTTTTTTGGGACCGCCGATCAATTAAGTGTCCGAAAAACCGAAGTGGTACAGATGATGCACCGGTCGGTAGAGTTGCTGGGCGACCCTACCCCGTATACCGGGGCCGCACGGGCGGCTGGAAGAACGGTCGGTGGAAACGTTAATTATTTGGGTGGCGGGATACAGCCCGGGCAAGGGCTCAACAACATACAGGCGACCAACAACGCTACAAGAAGGATCAATACAACACCCAATACCTTTGGAAACTATGGAAACAACGCGGAGGCCTTGGTCAATATTTTACCGGACGATATCCTTGCCGACCTGGACGTGAAAATAGATTATGAACTCAACAGTTTTTTGGTCAGCGGTCCGGCCGCGAACATCAACCGCTTTAAAAACTTTATTAGGGAAATAGACAAGCCCGTACCCGTAGTATTGATAGAGGTCATGCTAATAGAGGTACGAAAATCGGCGACGGTGGAAACCGGGATCTCATGGGGCATAGGTGATGAACCCGTAAGCACAAGGGGAAGCGTGTTCCCGGAGACCGACCTTACCCTTGGGGCCGGTACGGTGAACAAGATCATCGGCGGGTTCGATGGTTTTGGTTCCTTTAATATTGGTAAGGTGGTCCCAGAATTCTTTGCTACCATCAAGGCCATGGAGGCCAATGGCAACCTAAAGATACGCTCCACACCCAAACTATCTACCCTCAACGGACACAGGGCCAACCTATCCATTGGGGAGACCACCTATTATGTGGTGACCAACCAGAACTTTTTTGGATCACAGATTCCCACCACTTCAGAGGTCAGAAACTTTCAACCTATAGACGCCGAATTGGCCGTGAGCATAAAGCCCTTGGTATCGGGCAACGGCCAAGTTACCCTGGACATCAACGTAGTACAGTCCGATTTTAACGGGGAACGTATAGAGGACGAGGCGCCCCCGGGGCTTACCTCCAGAGAGTTCAGTTCCATTATCCGAATGCAGAACCAGGATCTTGCCGTTCTCGGCGGACTGGAAGAAAAGGTGAAGAACGATTCCGGAAACGGGGTGCCCTTATTGGCCAGGATACCCGTTATAAAATGGCTTTTTAGCAAAAGGACCCGTGAGGATACCAAGCAAAAATTGACCATACTCATAAAACCTACCGTGATCTACTGATGTGGCATAGATGGCTGACATACCTAAAGGAAGGTCCCTCCTATGCCGGATTGGAGATTTGTGAGCATCAGGGGGAGCTCCGTTCTTACCTCCTGGAGCTCCGGCGGAAAAACGATACGCTGCACATCGTAAAGGAAACCATATTGGACGGATTGGAGGGCATCCCGGGACATATCGGTAAAAAAGTACCGTTGTTCCTTTCCATAAACACCTCCAAGGTATTGGTCAAACAAACAACGGGCGAGGGGTCCGATAATCCTGAACCCATAGTGGACCGTGCTTTTCCAAACCTGGACCTTCGTAATTTTTATTACGAGGTCGCCCGGACACCGGGCGGCCCTATAGTGGCCATCTCCAAAAGGGACCATGTGGACGAATTGATTGCAAAACTCAACAACATAGACGTATTTCCCACCCATACGGCCCTGGGCATCACCGGTATCCAAAGTATCGCCGGGTATTTGGACAACGGCACGGTGGGGCTCTCCAATTTGGAGCTTAGCCTCACGGACGGACGTATAGAAGGGATACGGCCGTTATCCCAAACAGTCCCTAAAACATACAGGGTGAACGGCCTTTTGGTCCCAGGACATATGCTAACGGCCTTCTCCTGCGTTACCGCACAACTGGGGAAACGGGACATCGCCTCCAATCTTGACGATGCCAATAGGATCGCAAGAAAGGGATTGGCCGATAGGCGCATATTCAATTTTACCCTCAGGGCCGCATTGTTATTTTTCCTTGGGCTGTTGTTACTAAACTTTGCCGTATTTGAACATTACTTTACCGGGGTGGCGTCCCTAAGGACCGCCCTGGAACGGAACGACTCCCAAATCCGGGAACTGGAGCAACTGCTCCTGTCCGTGGACCAAAAGCAGCAACGGGTGGAACGGTACAGCTCATCGTCCAGTTCCAGGGCAAGCTATTATATGGACCAACTGGCCATGGACATGCCCTTAACCGTACTTATGGGCAGCATGGACTACCGGCCCCTGGAAAGGCCCGTTAGCGACGCAAAACACATATTGCTCACAAAGGACCTGATCTTGGTCACGGGCAGCTCTAACGATCCCGAAGCTTTTTCGCAGTGGGTCATAGCACTTGAAAAACTACCTTGGACCCTATCGGTGGAGGCCACGGATTACGATTACGTATCCAAGACGACCTCGGACTTTTCCCTTAAAATAATGATCGATGAACAGTGGACTGAAAAATAAAATACTATTTGCCGGTATCCTGCTATTGCTGGTCGCCTGTTACCGATTGGCCATAGGGAAAACCCTGGACCTGAGGTCGGAACATCGGCTACTGGAGGAAAAGACCACCTCCCTAAAGGATACCCCGGCCAGACTTGCCATACTAAGGAAAAAAGAACGGTACTACGACTCCATTATACAACGGACAGACTTGGGCGGCACCTCGGTACAGAACAATCTATTGCGCTTCCTAAACAGGGAAACCCTGAAAAACGGGGCAAAAATCATCGATTTTAGACCGCCCCACATATTCCGAGACGAAAATCGGGAGGTGACCACCTACTCCTTTAAAATCCAAGGCTCCTATAACCATATCCTAAAGACCGTTTACCTACTGGAACAAAAAGTGAACTTTGGGCAAGTAGTGCATGTACGCCTCGATAAAAAAACAAACCATAGGACAAGGGCACATACCCTTGAAGCAATTGTTTTTATACAACAAAGAAAATGAACGAACAGCCATACTTCAGTATCCCTTTTTTAGTTCTGGGGGAAAAATCCAAATACATTCCGGGCTTATGACCATCTGCATAGACGCTCTATTAAGAACAACCCATCATTTTAACTCAGTTTTTGACTTCACCTTTGTTTCTGGCCAAACAAACCTTGGATCACTTATTTAGCTGTAAACAAGCTAGGTTTTGTGACCAACACGGCACACATCCAATTGTTTGTGTTTTCATCAAAGTTATTTCTTAGTACTTCAATTCCATTAGCTTCAAAAAAAAAGGGGATGACCCAGGTGTATTATAATGTAAACGTGTAAGGATTTCATATTCTTACGATTTGATAGTTGTTTTATAGAAAGGGGAAATGAGCATAAGGTGCATTCGTTTAACAAAGAGCATCCGTCGCACAGCGAAGTATTTGCTTAGATTGTATATGTAAAATATGGTTCCATCCGGTTCGATTTATAATGTTTATCTCGACCGAAAAACAAAACATTTGAACATACTATACGTTTGGTGGGTAATTTAATTTTTAGAAATAATGGGGGACTCCTCCAAGTTTTGGCCAATACTAATGAAGTTGTATCTAGAATAGCCTTTCAATTTTGGCAATTAGAATTCATACCCAATGTGAATTCCCCCAAAATACCTAAATTCACCTCCGATCAAAGTTCCAATTACGGGACCTGTATGAAACCCATTTTTCCCAATCATAATATTCACCTCTCCTTCGAAATAGGCTGCTACCTCCAGATCTTGTTCTGAATTGGGAAGTGCAAAACTTGGGCCTACATTTATTGTCAGTATCGGCCAAGGTTTGTGACTTATTAAAGGTGTAATCTCTTGCCCTATCCTTCCCTCGTCTTCAAAAACAACTGAATATCCCAACCCAAATGCCCAGTAATGACTGGTCCAATAGGTAAAATGTATTTCCGTTACCGGATCGTTGTGGCCTGCTTCAGGGTTTACAATTACCGTTTCTGAAATTACCAACTCAAACCCAGGGTCTTTTTGGGATGAATCACTATCATTGTGATGTTCTTTCTTCTGCCCTAGGCTAAAAAAAGGGACCAGTAGAGATAATACCGGGATGATTAAAGTCTTGGCTCGTGGTAGATTGTTGATTTTCATTTTATAGTCCATTAAAAGTTGGAAAATAATTCCTATGCCATGTTTGTGAAGTGTATGGGAAATTTTTTTTTGATTTTCTTGAATAACCCGAGTTTGCCGTCAGAGGTTCAATAAATTTCCTCTTTGCCCAATATTAATTATTTAGGTAACTGAAACTCGTAGATCTTATAGGCGATAAAACCTTAATTAAATTTGTTGGTTCCTGTAAAATTAGTTTCATGAAAAATATCTTTTGCATTGCATGTTTTGGTAAAACTATTTGCAACGAATAACAAAAGATTGCACTTTTTTCATTTTAATTAAATTTCTAATCATTAATATTTTGAAGAATGTTTTTGTATTTTTTTCTATAATCCAGCGGGCTAATCCCGGTATGCTTTTTAAAAAACCTACTAAAATAAGAAGGATCATTGAATCCTATTTTAAATGTAATTTCCGTGGAGTTCAATTTGGTTGATAGTAACAACTTCTGTGATTCGAGTAAAAGTCTCTTCAAAATAATCTCTTTTGGATTTTGGGTTTCTATTTCGTTCAAATAAATCAAAAACTGTTTTGGTTTTAAATCCAATTGTTTTGCATAATCGGATACTTTATGATTAACGGCATGTTCAATATTTAAGAGATGATTGAATTCTATTAAATATTTATATCCAATAGCTGTTTTGGTATTTAAGGACTCAATGATCAAAGTATCGATGGCTCCTTTAAACCTTTCCAATTGATGTCCAAACTGGTCTTTTTCAACTTTGAGATGCTTAAAGACATTTTCGACAATGGTGATTTTGTTTTTATGAAATTCTATTTTGGCAACATCAAAATAATCACTAAAGAATTTTGTGTTGAATCTACTGGCCATTACTTCCAAACTGGCCGAGAAATAGCTTCCCCTAAACGCTATAACATGAACTTTTGAACACCATTTTGCATTAGAGAACAATACCTCTCCCGGATTTAAAAAAAGTAGGGTATTGGGCGAGTTTTTTTCTTCCTTAAAGTTAATATATAAGTTACAGGGCGCTTCTTCAAAATATATGAAGCAATAATGTTGATGGTCCAATATTTTGATTTCCTCTTGACTAAAGGTGAAATATTTAAAATCATTATCCGACAACTCTTGGTTTCGTCCCATCATTCAATATGTTATAAATATAATGTATTTAAAGTATTCGATTTAATGCTTTCTTTTAATACTAAATTGTTTGAAAGGGTATATAAAACATAAATCCTTTAGTAATCAACGATTCGCTAATCATATCCTGTAGTATTATTTTATAGTATGTCGACAATCTAAAAAAGATGGCCTCCAAAATAGGTAACTTCCGGACAACAATGTTTTTTAAATACAGCTGTTGAATTAATGTTTCTGGGTAAATCATTGGTTTCCTTGCTCTATATTAGTTAGCAAACGACATAGCATTGGCACCATTTTTTTTGACCAATTTGAACCTATGGGACTTACCTTTCATTGTATTGAATCTTAATGAGAGTACTCTTATCGTCATTAGTTTATTTATGCAAGTAGGAGCAAAGCATCCATATTTTTTTTTCCGTCTGTGAGATGTAGTCGCTCATTAAACTGGCGGTTCCTTCATCATCAGCGGTTCCCGAAAGATTTAAAATCTTCCTCTCCTGAGAGATTATAATAGAATAGTTTTTGATTATAATTTCAATTCCCTGAATTCCATTGATTATACTTTTTTCTTCCATTATTTTGGAATAATTGATATAGTCCGAAAATGTATGCAAAGGTTCAGACTCAAGTGTTAAAATTCTTTCGGCAATCTCATCTATCTTATTTACCGCATCATCATAAAACTCTTCAAATTTCAAATGCAATTCGAAAAATTCCCTTCCCTTGATATTCCAATGAAGTCCCCTTAAATTTTGATAAAAGACTTGATAATTTGCTAAAAGTTGATTTAACATCTCAGCAAGTTCATCTGCCTTGGTCTTATCCAATCCTATTAAATTTTTCATTTCGCTATGTTTTGTTATTTGAATTATTAACGTCTTGACCATTACCTATCTGCATCTAAAAGCAACATCCATTTTTAGTTGTATTGAAGCTTGCTTTATGTCCGCTAATACTTATTTCATATCCTTGTGCCAATTACGTTATCGCTCACAAAGAAATTCTTTTTGAATTCTATTTAAATAGATTATTTGGAGTGTTTTTCTATACTAAATTGTCCAAGTACCGTTTCCTTACTTTTGTTTGTTTTGTTCCCTACAATTGGGTAAGGCAATAAGAAAGTCTACAATCTGGTAATTGGACCTTTTGTCAATTTTATAATACTTGCCGGTAATATTATTTTAACTCCCATATCGTTGTAAACAATTCGCCCGATCTTTTGACTTAAAATAGCGGCATTCGATTTTTATTTTAAAAATGATTGAAGGGCATTAATTGGCATAGTGTAAAGAGGCTATCAAATAAGTTGATTTCGCTTGGAACAATTAATACGGCACCCATGTATTAGAGACAAAGTCAAATGAAGATCCGGAATAAATTGGAACAACGGAATAAGTACCTTTTTAAACAACCTCTTTTGAAAACTAGCAATTAATCACTTCTCAACAATTACTTTATGACTAAACTAGGTTTAGTCTTAAGGTGCCATTTTTAGAACTATTTTACTTTAAAAAGTTTCTTTAATTCCTTTGTGGTATATACATGACTTGCAATCATTCTAAAATTGATAACGGCTGCATCATACCCATTTAAATCGGGCAGCACAGCTGCTGCGGTGGCATCTTTAACCACGGCAACTCTAAAACCTTGCTCTACCAATTCTCTCATGTGCGACTCCGTGCATAAATTTGCGGACATACCTGCCAAAATAATATTATCTATACCTCTTTTCCTTAATTGTAACACCAAATCATTAGTTTCTGGACCATACACCTTGTGCGGACTTGTAACAATAACATTATCAGAGTTAATATACTTCTTGTATTGGTTTAACCAATCAGCGCCTGAATTTTCAAACGCTTCGAGGGAAAGTGTCCCGGTACGTTCAAACATTTGGATTTTATGCATTAATACTTCCAATGCACCTTCAATCTTCCACTTATGATCATATGGAAAATAATAATGTGGCGATACGAATACGGGAATATTATTTTTTTCTCCCAATTCAAAAAGTGTATCAATATTGGCAACCGTATTATTGTCTTCGACATTTTTTCCTACAACACCATAAGCAACCCCATCCGGGTGTAAAAAATCGTTCTGTGGATCTGTGATCACGATGGCCGTTCTATCATCGATGGTAAAACCTGGGTCAGGGAGCTGTGCGCAGATCAAAGTGCTGAATAAAGTCGTTACTCCTAATAAAATTTGTTTCATGTTTTGCAATTTATACGTTTAGTTAAACAATCTGGACAAATCTATTTTTATTAAACTATAAAAGATGGCACTTTTTTCTGTTTAAACCAAACAACTCATTATCATGGTCTTGCGAAATATTTTTTATAGTATCACGTACTTTGCGGAGTTAGTTTCCATCGATATGAAAAAATTACCAAAAGGAACAGAGTTATTTAGGGGTGTTTTAAAAACCATTGCTATAGACGCTTGGATAAGTTGAAGGTAATGGCTTTAAACCTCTTGACCAAGTGGTGCATGTACGCCTCGATAAAAAAACAAACCATAGGACAAGGGTACATACCCTTGAAGCGATTGTTTTTATACAACAAAGAAAATGAACTAACAGCAGTGTTTATGTCAACTCTGGCCCGTCATGAAAAAAAGAACAATTTTTAGTGTTCACCCTTTTATCTTCCTAACAGTTTCTACCGCATAGTGGGGTGCTATCCAAT
>JBCBZE010000211.1:0-6220 GCA_039815505.1 Bacteroidota bacterium
TGTTGTATACCGTTTTTAATTGAAAACTAAGCTCGCATTTATTTCAATTCCTCTTACCGTACCATCACTAACCGGCACTTCAAACTCATCTGGAAACCCTAAAATCATTTCTGACTCGGAAACAGAGAGTTGAGCTTCGCTAATTTCGGTTGGGGTAAACGTAAGTCTAATAGAATCATCTGGAATTAATTCCCACTGAAAATCCTCAGCTTGGTTTGTAGTTCCTGTTCCGTCGGAATTGAATTCAAGTGTAAGTCCATTATTAGATTCATTTTCACGTTGAATTTGATTGTTTATATCTGATTCCATTAAATCGAATCCATTGGTATTTAATACCTCATCAATGAGATATTCAGAGAACGTCCAAGGGCTACCATTGACCAATAACTCTTCGGTAGAAATTTCATTTTCTTCCTCTGTTGAAGAAGAATCAGATGAACAAGAAATGAACAACGCAAAAAGAACGAACGCAATTAATCTTTTCATAAAATGGGTTTAAATGGTTTACAACGGTCCAGGCTCTGATTTGTTTCACTATTTGCTTCGCTCCGGACGGCCTGGAAGATTCGTCAGTATTTTTCGGTTTGGAAATCCAATATACTAAAAATAGGATTTTTTCTTATGGCTTAACCAACCAAGTTGATATTATAGGTATTGTGGACAACTGTTATTTTTCTTTTTTCTTTCCCAATGAAATTTTATAGTCATCTATACTCCCTTTGATTTTAAGATTGAGATACTTTGTTTTTTTGTTGGGGTCTACTTCAACGATCTTATCTTGTTGCTCTTTGTTACTATTGGTATTTTTCTTGTTTCCAAATAATTTTTGCCAGGCAGCCTTCCTTACGGTTTTCAATGGAATACGTACATAATAATCGATATTTTGACTACTATCATGCGTACCGGACAACTCCATATGGCCCAAGGTAGACTCAATCGTCATAGTGGGAATATTGATCTTTCCTTTTTTTATATCCAAGCTGTTTTGTAAAGTGTCAAACCGAATGTTTTGCAGGTTTTTATCGCCCATATAATCGGAAAGCGCCAACATTGGATCGTAATTTTTTAACCTCCCATTCAATACTTTTACATTCATTTCTATAGTTGATTGGTCCAAATCTGGCACCATGTCCGGGTATATTCTGATTTTGCCTTTAATTGTTGAGGAGAGTTTTCCCTGTAAATTTTCTGAAACAAGATGGTCTTGCCCAAAATTTTCGAACTTAAACAGCAGTTTATCCAAATCAACATTGGTCAATACCAAATCTGGCCGCATATAGATATGTTTTGGATCACTACCGTTAAAATACCCTCCCAATCTAATATTTCCTCCCGCCGCATCCATACGTAGGGTATCTATGTAAATGTAATGGTTGGGCGTTGTTCTTAAATTTGCCTTAATTTTTTGAAGATCTATTCTATGGTATATAAAATGGGCGATGTCTACCTTAAATTGCATATCCGTAAATGGCAACTCATACAAATTGAAGGCATCGGCATGTTCTTTTATATCCGCTGTTTTTGAACGGACAACCTTTGTAGGTTTAGGTGTACTTACTTCGAAATTAAAAAGTGCATCAAAGTCGATATAATTTGCGGTTAATTCCAAGTAATTATCTCTTTTCCTTATTTGGGGGTCTTCCCCCAAATAATAGTTTAAATCGAAATTAAAATTGGTGGTACCTATTTCGCCACGAAAGTCTTTTATGACCAAGTGTTCTTCTTCATAATGTATGTTTCCGCTAAAATTATCGAAGCGAAGTGGGTGCAGCTTCATTTTCGTATCTAACCTGTCCAAAGCAAGATCTATGGAATGTAAAGCCGAATCTTTATAATGCATATTGGAGGTAAAATGCAACGCCAAATTATCAAAAGTTTCGTGTCGATACTCTTTTGGGACATAATTTTCTCCCTTGTACGAAAAAACGTCCTCCAGTCTTAACGTATGGGAAGTAAGGTTAATATCCAAATCTACATCTCCGTTAAGTTGCGGTTGCATCCAAAAGGCATAATCGTGTACCAGCCCGTCAAAATGAAAATCACTATCATCTATATAGCCGGTAAAATCCATTATTTTCAAGTCTGTGTCATCTATGAGCACATCAGCATGAAAATCGTGAAGTGTATGGGGATAATGCTTCAGGCCCGCATACAAGCTATCGATAAAAAATTCACCTTTTGGTAAATATTTGGATTCCGTAAAATCTTTTGCAGAAGCCTTAAAGGAGAGTCCCAACCTTAGGTCTTTTATTTGTTCATCGATACCGGTTTGGGTAGTGTCCTTTTTTGTGAAACCCGTTAATTGGGCAATATCCAAGTAATTGGAGGAAATGTCTAAATGTACCTTCACCGGAGTATGGGTATGATGTAGAATGGCGGGTAAGTCCGAAAGAACACCACTAACGGATACATCTGAATTTCCCATCAATAGTTCAAAGTGGTTCAGGGTCGCTTCCTTACCATTCATTATTAAATGTGCATTAAAATCATGCAAAGGGGCTGGAAGTTCTTTGGCGACTAAACTTACGTCTTTTACGATCAATTCCGCAAAGTACGCTTGATTTAGTTTTTGCAATGCCATTTCGGGATTGTCAATATCAATAATATCGTGAAAATTCATTTTCAGCGAAACTTGTCCGGAGACATCTTGTACTTGTTCCAGTTCCAGAAAGTCTGCAATAAAATCGAGATTGAAATTTGAGTTTATTCGCATATCCACCTCGGGGGATTCAAAATTCTTTACAAAAACAGCCCCTTCAAATTCTCCCTTTTCTAAAGACGCGGTCATATTGGTCAGTGAAAATTCCATGGTGCTTATATCCCTATTTTTTCCATTGGTAAAATGACCGTTGAAGCCCATGTCGTCTATTTTTTTTCCTCTTGCCGTATTTTCCAAAAAGGCTTTTCCGGCCCCAAAATTAGCATTGATGTAAGGTCTGTTTCCTTTATTGGCCGGTCCTTGGATACTCGCATTGAAATAGATTTCACCAGCATTTTTATATTTCTCCAATACCGGTATTACATCGGCCGGGGCAAAAGCGATGAGCATATCAAAATTGGGCTTTGTTCCCTTTATGGAAAGATCAAGATCCACATCATTCTTTATGTCTATAGATCCTTCCAACTCAAAATCACCGTTTTCCATTAGAATACCTGAAGGTTGTATATCCAGAATGCCGGTCTTTGCATTAAATACCACATCCGTATGTAGTTCAAAATGTTTTTTATGGATAAAAGTGGTATCTCCATCTTTCATCACATTTAACTCAAAATTTGTATCTATATGACCGGAGATGATACGATCTGTCTGGCTAAAACCTCCTTCCCCGGTATATATAAATTTTTCTACATCCGTATCGGTAGCTTCATCTATGGTATGAATATCCAGATTTTTAAGTTTAATTTGTTTTAAGTGAATATGGGTGGAGGGAGTTTCCGTTTCAGAAGTGCTAGCTAAGGAGTTTTGAATATTCGTCGTATTGTTTTCGTGAATAATAAGATTAAAAACACCATCTTCTACTATCAAAGATTGAATGTCATAGTTGTTATGAACAATATCCCATAGGTCAAAGCCCACGTATATGTCTTTTACATCCGCTATGATAGGAGCATTATTCTCTTTAGTTTCAAAAATTTGCACATCTTCCACTTTTATGGAGATGTATGGAAAGTTTCTAAAAATAGACAATTCACTTTCACCAACGGTAATAAGCCCTTTGTGCTCTTTGTTCAGTTTTGCGATTTCCCCTTTGATTATTTCGGATTGGTTGCTCTGAATATGGAATATTAGGCCTCCTACCGTCAAAATTGGAACTAAGAACAGTGCCCATAAAATTCGTTTGCGGAATTTTTTAATCTTCAAAGCGGATATCTTTAGGTTTGGAAAAGGTGTTTGGTTTTACAAGTGGCCAATAGGTATAAACACATTCTATTGTACAACACATTTTGGTTTATGGTTCAAACGTACTTATAGATTAGATATTTTACGGTTATTTCTCTTTTACGTACCGATGGGCGGTTTGGTTTGGAAAAATAAACATCCATGGCTTTAATTTTCAAACTTAATTTATAGTTGTTGCCGAGGGTCTCGGCTATGATTTGTGTCAGCTTCGGAAATCATCAGATTTCCAGCCGTGGCAAATTCAGCCGTTGATGGTTTCTTAGTTTGAAGTTAACGAATTGTAGCTATGGATTATACGCCTTGTTGGCGACTGGCTTTTTCATTTTTGTCAGCGGATTCAAGAAAAATTCGGAATCACATTTTTTCCAATTTCTTCTATTGTTTCTTCTGCCGGACGTGAGCCATACTTTAAATTCAAGATTACGTGATTTACGCTGTACGACGCTAATAATTTAAGATGCGCATTTAAATAGCCCGTTCCCGATTTAAAGCCAAGATGGATCGGAATTGGTTTTGTTTTAGAATCTTCTGTTAGGTCAATATATAACGATTGCATAAATGGCTTCCAATCCGAATTAGTTTTTGTGAGTGCTTCTCTCCATCGTTGCATTATCATCTGTAGGGTTTTGAAATCTCTTGGATAATACAACCATCCATCTGAATGTTCAGCAATCCATTCCAAGGATTGTCCTGAATGTCCAGTTACAAACATTGGCGTTTTTTTGTAATACTTTGGCAAAATATCTATGGCACCATTAGTTGTACCATAATATTTTGAGGAATATTTTGGGAAATCACCTTGCAATGCTTTGATGTAAAAAAAGTTGTCTCTGAAAAGTTCTGACTTATTTTCTAAATTTTGATTGAATGCTGGATATTCAATTGGTCGGTCACCAGAAGCTGCGCCTAAAACCAATCTTTCGTTTGATAGGGTTTGAAGGCTATTTATTGCTTTTGCAGTATGAACAGGATGACGTAGTGGTAAAATTATACTTGCCGAACCTAAAGCAATTTCATTGGTGTGATTCATAATGTGTGTCATATAGATCCAAGGATCGAACAATTGACCGGCATCACCGAATGATGGGTCATTGAACGGAACATCTCTGAACCAAAGTGCCTTAAAACCTAGTTCTTCTGCTCGTTTGGCGAGTTTTTCTTGGTTTTCCATTTTTGCAACTGAACCAGCATATGCTTCTAGGGGAAACACAAGTCCTATTGTCAATTTGCCTTTGGCAGCTATTTTAGTAAAAACACTCATTAAGCATTTAAAATTTCTTCTGTTTCGGAAATCAGTCTTGAAATCTTTTCCTGGTCATAAGCACCGGAATGCGCATTACTAAATGAGCCTTTATCATTGTCAAAATATTTTCCGTTACTATCAATATACTTTTCCGACATGGCTAATTCATATAAAACATCTGCTCCTTTATCTGCCGATGACCAATGTTGTCCAAAAGCTTCTTTTACCATTTTTGTGTTCAATAATGAACCAGGATTTACAGCTATGGTATTTATTTCAGGATGTTGTTCAGCAAAATAAAAACTCCACATTGTCAATGCCAGTTTGCTTTGTGCATAAGCGCTTGAATCGGAAAGTTTTTCATTTCCTCTCAATACTTCAATTGAAACTGTTGATTGTGCCGCTGAACTCAAATTAATAATACGTGGTGAATTACTCTTTTTTAATAATTGAATTAATCTATTTGTGAGTAAAAAAGGGGCGAAGTAGTTTACGGCAAATCGCATATCCAATCCATTCTTATTTTGCTGATCACTACTATTATAAACACCTGCATTGTTTGTAAGAACATCAATTTTAGTGTGGTTTTTCAATATTTCGGCAGTCATTTTTTGAATACTGTCAAAATCGGACAAGTCTGAAACATAACCAAAAATATTCTCATTGTTGGTAAGCGATTTTATTTCAGAAATCGTGTGTTGAAGTTTCTCATTTTTTCTTCCATGAACTATTACTTGATGTCCGGCTTGGGCTAGTTTGATAGCAGTTAATTTGCCGATACCATCGGTACTGCCTGTTATTAGAATTGTTTTCATTCTGATTTAATTTTCAATCACAACTTTGCCCATTGCCTCTCCACTTTCCAAGCGGGCGTGGGCTTTTCCAACTTCCTCTAATTTGAATTTTTGCTTATCTAGAATAGGTTTCAAACTACCAACTTCCACTATTTGCGCGATGTTTTTGAGTATTTTACCATGTTCTTCACGCTTGTGGTTATGTAGCATTGGAATGAGCATGAACACTACATGTAATGAAAGTCCTTTGAAGTGCGCTAAAGTTAGGTCCAGTTCACATAA
>JBCBZE010000056.1:0-13518 GCA_039815505.1 Bacteroidota bacterium
AAACCCATAGAAAAATCTGGAGTATCTATTCTATCCTTTCTAGAATATAAGTTAGTAGTATGTGTTTCTTTATTGCTGGATTTTGGCATATCATAGATTAAACTTTGCTTGTTCTTCCAATTGGCCAGTCCGCCGTGGGCATCAAAAACTTTTTGTAAAGCTTCTGGATATTTTGATTCCCTCTTTTCTACCATTTCCTTGGATTCGGCCTCTATGATAGTATTGGATTTACGGGCTTCTTTGCAAGAAATAAAAATCACGCAAAAAAGGAATAGGGATACAGCCTTCATATCGATGTGTTTTTAGATTTTACGATTTGTCGGGCAACCATCGCTTTGTTTACGGTAATGCCCTATTTTTGCACAAATGAACAAAATAAAACGGATAAGTAGCTTACATAACTCCTTGGTTAAGCAAACACTGCTGCTGAAAGATAAATCAAGGGAGCGAAAAAAATCAGGTCTTTTTGTGCTGGAGGGAAGCAAAGAGTTTCAGCTTGCCACCAAAGGTAACTACGATTTGGAAACTGTTATTTTTTGTGGTGCATTGATTTCTGAAAGTACGGTTCTGGAACTGATTGACGAGGTAGATACCCTGATCAAAATGGTAGAAGTTTCCAAGGAGGTTTACCAAAAATTGGCCTACAGGGAAACCACTGAAGGTATCTTGGCCATAGCAAAATCAAAATCCCATACGCTGAATCAGCTTGCCTTAAAACATAAAAAACCATTGATATTGGTAGCCGAAGCTCCTGAAAAACCTGGGAATATTGGAGCACTTCTACGTACTGCCGACGCGGCGAATCTAGATGCAGTAATCATTGCAAACCCCAGGACGGACCTATACAATCCAAATATTATACGTTCTAGCGTGGGTTGCGTTTTTACCACAAACATAGGTGTGGGTACTACGGACCAAATTATAAACTTCCTTAGATTGAAGGGTATTAAAATATATTGTGCCGCCTTGACCGCCTCGCAAGTATATACCAAAACAGATTTTAATGAGGCTTCGGCCATTGTGGTAGGCACAGAGTCTACCGGACTCTCTACAGAATGGTTAAATAAAAGCGACCGGAACGTTATTATTCCGATGCAAGGTGAAATAGACTCCATGAATGTTTCTGTATCGGCAGCAATACTTATCTTTGAGGCAAAACGCCAAAGGGGTTAACCGTCTTTGGCAATCAAAAAATACCGAGTTCACCGACCAAACCCGTTAACCTGAAACAAAACAAATGGAAAGTAGTACCTTATTCTACATTATCATTGGTATCCTCATAGTACAGTTCGTAATTGAAACCGTTTTGGACTATCTCAACTCACAACGATTCAAAGATCCCGTACCTGAGGAATTGAACGATGTTTTTAATCATCAAGAATACCAAAAATCCCAAGCGTATAAAAAAACCAATTATAGATTCGGTATTTATACGACTATTTTCTCGCTGCTATTGACTTTGGCTTTTTTGGTTTTAGGAGGGTTTGAATGGATAGATACCGTAGCTAGGGGTTTTACGGAGAACTCCGTTGTTTTGGCGCTAATTTTCTTTGGAATCATTATGATCGGAAGTGACGTGGTAAGTACTCCTTTTGCCTATTACCAAACCTTTGTTATCGAGGAAAAGTTTGGTTTCAACAAAACATCGAGAAAGCTCTTCTTTTTGGATAAACTAAAGGGCTGGTTCATGACAGCACTATTGGGCGGTGCTATACTCTCCATAGTTATATGGTTCTTTCAATGGGCCGGAACTAATTTTTGGATATATGCATGGGCGGTAATCGCGTTTTTCTCCATCTTTATGAATTTGTTTTATAGCAGGCTTATTGTACCTCTCTTTAATAAACAGACGCCATTGGAGGAAGGAAGTCTTAAGAGTAAGATAGAAGGGTATGCCCAAAAAGTGGGATTTGAACTAAAAAATATCTTTGTGATAGATGGATCTAAAAGATCCACTAAGGCCAACGCCTATTTTTCCGGTTTTGGAAAGGAAAAAAGAGTAACCCTTTACGATACGCTGATCAATGATTTGGATGAAGAGGAAATTGTAGCGGTATTGGCCCATGAAGTGGGTCATTACAAGCGCAAACATATTATTTTTAATTTAACCGCTTCCATACTTTTGACGGGGTTTACGCTATATGTCCTATCTATTTTCATTAATAATCCTGACGTTTCCTTGGCTATTGGGGTGCGTATTCCAAGCTTTCATGCAGCATTGATCGGCTTTGGTATTCTATACAGTCCTATTTCCGAAATAACCGGACTTGTTATGAATTACTTATCCAGAAAATTTGAATACCAGGCAGACGATTATGCCAAAACCACTTTTGCGGCCACACCATTGATTACCTCCCTAAAAAAGCTGTCCAAAAATAGCCTTAGTAATCTTACCCCACATCCGGCATATGTGTTTATGAATTACTCACATCCCCCGCTGATTGAACGAATAAGAAATTTGAGGTCTTCCTAGAATCAAGAACGGATCCTAACAAGTGGGCGTAAAATGATGCCCGATTGCCCATTTTCACCGTCGTTTATCGATAAAGGATACGAAAAATCGTAGAATTACGGAAATTAGGGTTTGCATCCTAGGATACATCCTAAAAACCGATAATTAAAGCTGGGGCATAATTTTTGTTGGTTAGTGATTAGGATTGTGCTACATTTAATATTATGATGACGGAAGCCGCCATAGAAGAAGAAAATAAGGAAATTACAAAGCAATACAAAGAATTGCTTCGTATAAGCTATCAAAACCTATCCGCAAAGGATAAGAAACTGATACGCTCTGCTTTTGACGTGGCCGTTGATGCACATAAGGATCAACGTAGAAAATCCGGGGAAGCCTATATCTTTCATCCCATTGCGGTGGCGAAAATAGTAGCTTCTGAAATAGGGTTGGACGCCGTTTCCATTGCCTCGGCCCTGTTACATGATGTCGTGGAGGACACCGAATATACCTTGGACGATATAGAGCGTATGTTCGGGGAAACCGTAGCACGGATCGTTGATGGACTTACGAAAATTGCCCATCTCAAAAAGGATATGAACATATCCCAGCAGGCGGAAAATTTTCGTAAAATGTTGCTTACCCTTCATGACGATGTAAGGGTTATTATCATAAAAATCGCGGATCGCTATCACAATATGCTCACCATGGATTCCATGCCGGAACATAAGCAAGTAAAAATAGCATCTGAAACTTTATATATTTATGCGCCGCTTGCCCATAGAATAGGGCTTTACAATATAAAGACAGAACTAGAGGACTTAAGTCTTAAGTATACGGAACCTGAAGTATTCAAGGATATCCAGGAAAAAATCGAGGAGACAAAGGAAGAGCAGCAGGCGTATATAGATGATTTTTCAAATGTAATCAGGGATTCCCTAAATAAGGAAGGCCTTAATTATGATATTAAGGGCCGTTCCAAATCCATTCACTCCATACGTCGCAAAATGCTGGCACAAAATGTCACTTTTGACGAAATCTATGATAAGTTCGCCATCCGCATCATTTATAAATCAGATCGTCAGAACGAGAAGTTTTTGGCATGGAAAATATACTCTATCGTTACGGATCACTTTACCCCTAATCCCATTCGATTACGGGATTGGATATCTTCTCCAAAATCTACGGGTTATGAAGCCCTACATATTACCGTAATGGGGCCCAAAGGCAAGTGGGTAGAGGTGCAAATACGCAGTGAGCGTATGCACGAAATTGCGGAAAAAGGATATGCTGCCCATTTCAAATACAAACATGGGGACCAAAAGGAGCAGGGAATAGAAACCTGGTTGAACAGACTACAGGAAGCTCTGGAAAATGCCAATACCAATGCCGTAGACTTTGTAGAGGAATTTAAACTAAATCTGTATTCCAAAGAGATTTTTGTCTTTACGCCAAAAGGTGAGCTTAAATCACTCCCCAAAGGGGCAACCCCATTGGATTTTGCCTTCAACATCCACACGGAAATTGGAATGCGCACCAGAGGCGCCAAGGTAAACGGAAAACTGGTACCCCTAAATACCGCTCTTAATAGTGGAGATCAAGTAGAGATTATCACATCTGAAAGCGCCAAACCCAATCAAAGCTGGTTAGACTATGCCGCAACCGCTAGGGCAAGGTCAAAGATAAAATCTTCGCTCCGAGAGGAAAAGAAGATCGTCGCCATGGATGGTAAGGAAATCCTAAGACGTAAACTAAAGTCGCAAAAAATTAGTCTTAATGAGGATACCATCAATAAAATGGTGGTCTACTTTAAGTTAAAGACCAGTTTAGACCTTTTCTATAGGGTAGGTATCGGAGCCATCGACAACCAGATGCTAAAGGATTTTGCTTCGTCCTACAACAACGCTTTCATCAGTTTCTTCAAGAATAAGATCCGTAGAAAACCAGCTCTGGAAAATATCAACAAAGAAGAAATTACGGCCAAGTACGATATGTTGGTGTTTGGCAAGGAAGAGGAAAAACTAAATTATAAACTCTCACAGTGCTGTAACCCCATACCCGGGGACGAAGTTTTTGGTTTCGTAAGTGTAAATGAAGGAATTAAAGTGCATAAAAAAAATTGCCCCAATGCCATCTCCCTGCAATCTAACTATGCGTACAGAATAATTAGCGCCAAATGGATAGATTCCACACAAGAGGAGTTTACCGCCGATATACAATTAACCGGTATAGACAATCTTGGACTCGTTAACGAGATTACCGCAATGATTTCGGACAATATGCACGTAAATATGCGAAATCTTAATTTTGGGACCGATGGCGGTACGTTCTCCGGACGTATCACGGTGGTGGTAAAAAACAAGTCGATCCTTAAGAAATTGATGGATAATTTAAAGCGTATCAATGGTATCGATAAAGTAACCAGAATTTAATTTTTAGCTGTACATTTGCATATTGTGATGGAATAAAAATGGTCATGGCAAATACGAAGAACCAAGAAATTGTAAAAAACGTTTTCACCACCTTTTTAGAGGAAAATGGGCATAGAAAAACTCCCGAACGCTATGCCATACTTCAAGAAATCTATGAGCATGATGATCATTTCGATATAGAATCGCTCTACATCATGATGAAAAACAAAAACTACAGGGTCAGCAGGGCCACGTTGTACAATACCATAGAACTTCTACTGGATTGTAAATTGGTTCGCAAGCATCAATTTGGAAAGAATCAGGCACAATACGAAAAATCCTATTTTGATAGACAACACGATCACGTAATCCTTACGGATACCGGTGAGGTAATGGAGTTTTGTGACCCTCGCATCCAATCCATAAAAAAAACGATAGAAGAGGTTTTCGATATTAAAATAAATACCCATTCTTTATACTTCTACGGTACCAAAAACAGGGAAGAAAATACAAACAACTAACCAAATACTTACATGGCAGTAGATTTACTACTAGGATTACAATGGGGAGACGAGGGAAAAGGAAAAATCGTCGATGTCCTTACCAAAAACTATGACATCATTGCACGCTTTCAGGGAGGTCCCAATGCGGGACATACCTTGGAATTTGATGGTATAAAGCATGTGTTGCATACCATCCCTTCCGGTATATTCCATGAAAATGCAATAAATGTCGTGGGTAACGGCGTAGTAATCGATCCCGTCATCTTTAAGAAAGAACTGGATAATCTAAAAAAATTCAATATTGATATAAAGTCCAAACTGTTGATATCCCGAAAGGCACATCTTATCCTCCCCACCCATCGTTTATTGGATGCCGCTTCGGAAACTGCCAAGGGAAAAGCAAAAATTGGTTCCACACTAAAAGGTATCGGGCCTACCTATATGGACAAGACAGGACGTAATGGTATGCGGGTCGGAGATCTGGAGTTTACCCAATGGAAGAAAAAATACCGTACTTTGGCCAATAAGCACGAGGCGATGATCGGTTTTTACAATGTGGACATACAATACGATTTGGATGAACTGGAAACCGAATTTTTCAATGCAGTAGCGGAATTAAAACAACTCACCTTCATAGACAGCGAAGAATTTCTTTTTGAAGCACAAACGACGGGCAAGAAAATATTGGCCGAAGGTGCCCAAGGTTCCTTGTTGGATATTGATTTTGGAACGTATCCTTATGTAACTTCTTCCAATACAACAGCCGCGGGCGCATGTACCGGACTTGGTGTAGCTCCCAATAAAATTGGCGATGTTTTCGGCATTTTTAAGGCGTACGCTACCCGCGTAGGAAGTGGCCCCTTCCCTACCGAACTTTTTGATGAGGATGGAGAAACCATGGGACGGGTAGGTAATGAATTTGGGGCTACAACAGGTAGACCCAGACGTTGTGGCTGGCTAGACCTGGTTGCTTTAAAGTACGCGGTCCGCATTAATGGGGTGACCCAACTAATGATGATGAAGGGCGATGTCCTAAGTGGGTTTAAAACCCTAAAAGTATGTACCGCTTACAGATATAATGGAAAGGAAATTACACATCTACCCTACAACATAGAGGCAGAAAATGTAACGCCCGTATATGCGGAGATGAAAGGATGGGACCAAGACCTCACTAAAATGGGTAAGGCCGAAGAATTACCGGACAATTTGAATGCTTATATCTCCTTTTTGGAAAAGGAGTTGCAAGTACCGATCAAGATCGTTTCGGTGGGCCCGGATAGGACCCAGACGATACATCGTTAATAAAAAGCAGCCCTGGGCTGCTTTTTATTTGTTCCCAGTATTTACTAAAACTATACTAATCTTTACCCCCATCCTTTAAAAAGTTCTATTTTTGAAGCAAAATTATAGGTATTGCATAAGCTTATTTATATTACACTGGTGTTTATTTTTGTTTCTTCCGTAAGGGCGCAAGAACAACCTCCCGAAAGTAAACAGATCAATATCGTTTATGGCGCCAATTTTACCAAGGACGAGGCACAATATCCCGGAGCGTCCATCTTTAGCAAGGATGACAGACAAGTTCAGTTTGAGCATCAAGGTGCCGATCTTTGGTGCGATATCGCTATTTTTTACCAAAAAGAGAACAAGTTAAAGGCCGTTGGCAATATTCGTTTGCAACAGGGGGACTCCGTTCAAATGACCAGCGGAAAAATAGACTATGAGGGGGATGTAAAATTAGCCAAGGCTTGGGAAAATGTGGTGTTGAACGACAATAAGTTCACCTTGCGCACGGACACGCTCTACTTAGATCGGGAAAAACAAGAAGCGTATTACAACAGTTCCGGCACCGTGGTAGATTCTGCCAATACGCTGACCAGCGAAATTGGGCGTCACTTTCTAATTACCAAAAAATTTCAATTTTTGGACAGTGTTACCATTAAAAACCCGGAATACGATATAGAATCTGAACAACTGGATTATTATACCACTTCCAAGAATGCCTATATGTACGGGCCATCGACCATTACGGGGAAAACCTATAAAATTTATTGTGAGCGCGGATTTTACGACACCAAGATAGAAAGTGGTTATGGTATAAAAAATACACGTATAGATTATAACAATAGAATTATAGAAGGAGATAGCGTATATTTTGACAAAGCCACTGAATTTGCGTCCGCTACAAATAACATAAAGGTAACGGACACCATCAATAAAGGAATCATCAGGGCACATTATGCGGAGGTGTTTAAAGCAAAAGATTCGCTCTTCGCCACCAAAAGGGCCGTTTCCATTAGTTTGGTAGAACAAGACTCGCTCTACATGCATGGGGATACCTTAATGGTTACCGGCAAGCCAGAGGCGCGAATTTTAAGGGCTTTCAGAAATGCTAAATTTTATAAGACGGATTTGAGCGGTAAATGCGATTCCATACACTTTGAAGAAAAAACAGGTGTTACCCAGCTCATTACGGAACCGATTCTCTGGAATGGTGAAAACCAAATGACAGGGGATAGCATTCACTTGCTCAGTAACAAGGAAACCGAGCAGCTAGACTCCCTTAAGGTACTGAACAACGCCTTTATCATTTCCTTGGACAGCATTAGCATGGAAGGTTACAACCAAGCCAAGGGCAAAGACCTCTACGGGCAATTTTTTGATAATGAGCTAAAAATCATTGATCTTATCAAGAATACCGAAGTCATCTATTATATGTATAATGATGATGATGAGCTCATTGGGATAGATAAGACCATTTGTAGTGAAATACGCTTATTAATGGCCAATAATGATATTGAGGATATCACCTTTTTTACAAACCCTGATGGAGATATTTTCCCCGAAAAAGATCTACCCGAAAATGGTCGCAAGCTGAAAGGTTTTATTTGGCGCGGCGATGAACGCATATTGACCAAGGATGATATTTTTGATGAAGATGACAATAACATTCAATTGGTTACCATACGCGGTATAGAGCATCCTATTGATATTGATGCGGAGGAAGAGGAACGTAGCAAAAACGAAGGTGATCCGGTGAATAAAATTACAACCGGCAATAACAAATCCCCATTGCCCAAAAAAAGACCGGTCCCCAAGAAAGTCCAATAATCCGATGAAGGAAGACTTTTACAAATACCAAGCACAAACCACACCACACCCCTTGGCCATGGAGATTTCCCGGGCCAAAGGAAGTTACATCTATGATCGTAAAGGTAATGCCCATTTGGATTTTGTTGCGGGGGTATCGGCCTGTAGCCTGGGACATTGCCATCCAAAAATAGTGGCGGCCGTGCAAGAACAAACACAACAATACATGCACGTTATGGTCTATGGGGAATATGTGCAAAAACCCGCAGTGGCCTATACCAAACTTCTAGCATCCGTATTACCCAAATCCCTGGAAACCACCTATCTGGTAAACTCAGGAACAGAGGCCATGGAGGGTGCCCTAAAATTGGCAAGGCGAGTTACGGGAAGAACAGAGTTTATTGCAGCCCATAATGCGTATCATGGAAATACCATGGGCAGTCTAAGCATAATGGGGTACGAAGAACGCAAAAGTGCTTTTAGGCCTTTAATACCCCATGTTTCCTTTATCCATTTCAATAAGGAAATCGAATTGGAAAAGATTACAGAAAGAACAGCGGCAGTAATATTGGAAACCATACAAGGCGGGGCCGGATTCATTGAACCCGAAAAAGGGTATTTAAAGAACGTACGGGAACGCTGTACTAAAGTAGGGGCGCTGTTGATTCTTGATGAAATACAGCCTGGCTTTGGCCGAACGGGCAAGTTGTTCGCTTTTGAACATTATAATTGTATTCCAGATATCTTGGTTATGGGCAAAGGAATGGCTTCCGGTCTTCCCGTTGGCGCTTTCACGGCTTCCAAAGCAATGATGGACCTATTACAGGATAACCCCAAGTTGGGACACATTACCACGTTTGGAGGTAATCCGGTAATAGCCGCTGCTTGTTTGGCAACCCTTAAGGAAATTACCGAAAGTAATTTGATTTTAGAAACTTTGGAAAAGGAGAAATTGATACGAAAACTTTTAAAACATACACATATCCAGGAGATACGGGGAAGAGGACTTATGCTGGCATTGATTTTGAAAAACAAGGAAATAACCGATTATTTGATCCTTACCTGTATGCAAAGGAACTTGATTCTTTTTTGGCTGTTATTTCAACCCAAAGCTGTACGCATTACGCCTCCATTGACTATATCAATGGAAGAAATTAAAAAAGGATGTGCCATAATCATCAATGTTTTAGACGATTATGTGCAATAAGTTGTTAACTAAATTGTTAATAATATAGCCCAAGTCAAGAATTAAAAAGAGCTGCAAAAGTTTATTTTTAATTCCATAGTTTAACCAAAGCGTTCCTATGGCATTAGATTCTAGTGAAAGACCCGGTAGGCCCATAGCCAAATTTGAGTCCATGCTTAAGACAGATGATGTCTACTTTTTTGATGCGGAGGACTTCGAGGATATTATTCATCATTACCTAAATAACGGTAAAGTATCCTTGGCCAAAAAAGCTATCCATATAGGATTAAAACAACATCCGGACTCCATTGAATTAAAATTGTTGGAAATAGAGGTTCTTGTTTTCGAAAACAATTTGGAGATGGCGGAACAACTATTGGATGAACTTCAAGTTTTGGATAGCTCCAATGTGGAAATCTACATTCAACGGGCCAACATTTATTCTAAAAAAGATAATCATGAGGCCGCGGTAAGGCTTTTGAACAAAGCCTTGGAAATATCGGACTATAGCATTGATATTTATTCGCTTCTGGGAATGGAATACCTGTTCATGGATAATTTTGAAATGGCCAAGGACAATTTTATGAAATGTGTTTCCTTTGATGAACAGGATTTTTCTTCGCTCTACAACGTTATATACTGTTTTGAGTTCATGGAGGATTATGATGGCGCCATTTACTATTTAAATGACTTTCTTGAGCGAAACCCCTATTGTGAGGTAGCTTGGCATCAATTGGGAAAACAATATTTTTCAAAAGAAATGTACAAAGAAGCCTTGACCGCTTATGATTTCGCCATTATTTCGGACGACACCTTTATCGGGGCCTACTTCGAAAAAGGTAAAGTATTGGAAAAATTGGGCAAGTACAATGAAGCTATTGAAAATTATGAGACCACCATACACTTGGAAGATCCAACGTCTCACGCCTATTTGCGGATGGGGAAATGTCATGAAAGATTAAATAACGATGATCTTGCCAAGTATTATTACTACCATACGGTTCATGAAGACCCCCTTTTGGATAAGGGATGGCTGGCTATTACGGATTTCTACTTTACCAAAGATAATTTTGAAAAAGCGTATTATTACATCAATAAAGCGATAAATATCGATAGTGAAAACCCGCTGTATTGGAAAAGATGTGCAAAAATCCATACCTCTCTCAACAATTATGATGAGGCCGATTTTGCCTATAAGCAAGCTGTAGACCTTGGAAACTATGAATTGGATACTTGGCTAAAATGGGCCGATGTTTTGGTACATAACAAGGATATGGATTCTGCATTACAGATTTTAGTCCAAGGGTTGGAATTTTATCCTGAAAAGGCAGAAATTTTATATAAAATAACCGGCGTACACCTTTTGCGGCAAGATAAAATAAAGGCGGAAAAAAACTTTATAGATGCTTTGGAACTAGACCTTGAAAAACTTAATCTGTTCCAAGAAGAATTTCCTCAATTCTATGGCACCGAATGGGCCAAAAACATAATTTCCGATAGTAAAAGAGCTTCCAGATAAAAAAACTACATTTGCTTTGCCTTGTCCGGTATTCACGAGAGCATATCGACGACTTCTACCAAAGAGGGGCAAAACAGTATCTTTGATGGGATAACTATGGAAAACCGAAACCTGCTACAATATATTTTTATCACCTTGAAGGGAATGGCCATGGGAGCCGCAGATGTTGTGCCGGGCGTGTCGGGAGGAACCATAGCGTTTATTTCCGGTATTTATGAAGAATTGATACGTTCCATAAACAATATTAACCTTTCCACATTCAAAATCCTTTTAACGGGAGAATTTAAAATGTTCTGGTCAAAACTCAATGGAAATTTTCTATTGGCCCTGTTCCTAGGGATTTTCATCAGTCTATTTTCTTTGGCTACTTTGGTTAGTTGGTTACTGGAGAACGAGCCCATATTGTTGTGGTCTTTCTTTTTTGGGCTGGTGACCGCTAGTATTTTTTTTGTAGGCAAAGCTATAGGGAAATGGCGATTGGGTACGATAATCATGTTATTGTTGGGCGCTGGGATAGCCTATTATATAACGATTCTTCCGCCAACAGATAATACGGAAACCTTGCCTTTTCTTTTTCTTTCCGGTGCATTGGCCGTATGTGCAATGATCTTGCCCGGAATTTCAGGTGCTTTTATTTTAGTGCTACTGGGTTCTTATAAGCCGATATTGGATGCGGTCCATGAACGGAATTTTACGGTAGTAGCCGTTGTGGCCCTAGGTGCCATATTTGGGCTATTGAGTTTTGCTAGGCTGTTAAAATGGATGTTTAACCATTACAAGGATATGACCTTGGCCCTATTGACCGGGTTTATCTTGGGTTCTTTGAATAAAATATGGCCATGGAAAAGAGTTTTGGAAACTAAGGATTTTGGAGGGAAAATTATTCCCATAAGCGAGGAAAGCATATCCCCTTTTTCCTTTCAAGGGGATAATCAATTTATAATTGCGGTGATACTATCCGTCGTCGGATTTTCCCTTATTTTTATATTAGAAAAAGTAGCCGCTAAAAAATAAGGGAGCCCCTATGCAAGCACCTAGGACATTTTTGGATAAGTTTTTTCTAGTAATCAAAGGACTATGCATGGGGGCCGCCAATAAGGTCCCCGGGGTATCAGGGGGCATTGTAGCGTTTGTTGGCGGGTTTTACGAAGAATTTATCTACTCGCTACAAAAAATAAATCTTAAGGCCTTTAAATTACTGTTCAATGGGCGATTCAAAAGCTTTTATCGCTATGTAAACGGGCAGTTCCTATCCCTTCTTATATTTGGCATGTTGGTAAGCTATTTCAGCGTTTCCAAGCTATTGGATTTTTTCTTGGAGAAAAAAGAGTTATTCGTATGGGCCGCTTTTTTTGGAATGATCTTAGGCTCTATCTATTTTATTGCCAAAGATTTTAAGCATTGGAACAAAAGAACCGTTCCCGCGGGGATCATTGGCCTTCTCATAGGTGTATCTATCAGTTTTTTAAACCCTGCTACCGAAAACGATAATCTTTTGTTTATCTTTTTATGTGGCATGATCAGTGTTTCGGGGATGACCCTTCCAGGACTTTCGGGTTCCTTTATTCTCATTTTATTAGGAAATTATGTGTTGCTTTTGGTAGATTCCGTCAATGCGCTTTACGATACGTTTTCAGAGGTTTTTAAAGGTGATTTCAGTTTTGCACAAAATACGGAACGCCTCGATACCCTAAAAGTGTTGGCCGTATTTACCACAGGTTCCGCGGTGGGCCTTGTAACACTTTCCCACATCTTAAGTTATGTATTAAAAAATTATAAACATGGTACAACTGCGGTTATTATTGGTTTTATCAGTGGGTCTTTGGGAGTGGTTTGGCCTTGGAAGAAAACTATTTTTAAGCTTGATGCTTCCGGGAATGCTATTCTGGATTCCGATGGAAACGGTATTATTGTAAATTACAAACGCTATTTTCCGGATTTTACCGATCCCGAATCATGGTGGGCGTTGTTTTTTGTTGTATTTGGTATAAGTGTATTATTAGGGTTAGATTGGTATGGGAAACATAGAAAACGAGCGAAGTAAATTTGGACTTATTGGAAAACAGATTTCCTACTCATTTTCCAAAGCGTATTTCACTAAAAAGTTTGTGGATTTAGGGCTAAAAAATCATTCCTATGAAAACTTCGATCTGGAACATATGGATAGCTTCCCCGAGCTGATTAAAAGTAACAAACACTTAAAGGGTCTCAATGTGACCATTCCGTATAAAGAAGTTGTTTTACCCTATTTAACGGAACTAGCTCCCAAAGCAAAACGGATAGGTGCCGTAAACACCATAAAATTCACAAAAGAAGGTTTAAAAGGATATAATACGGATATATATGGTTTTCAAAAA
>JBCBZE010000296.1:0-4474 GCA_039815505.1 Bacteroidota bacterium
TATCCGTATTTATGATATCTTCCATCCCTATTTTACCTTCCTTCATCGTAATACTTTCCAATTCTCTATAATTGATGGTAATCTCCAACTTCTTTTTGGCAATAATCTTGTAGAAAGAACTTATCATCAATGTACTATCCGCAACCTTAAATTTCAGTACATCGATTAGATTATCATCAGCGGTGATCACGTAACCTGGGTCGGCGGATTTATGAAGGGTTATTTCCAGATCATCGTTCAATTCAATCGCATTGAATGCAGGAAGTTCTTCGCGTACCTCGACAACGACACGGTTTCCCTTGATTTTTGGTTTCCGTTGGGCGGTTACGGTACCATAAGACAAAATTAGTACTACTATGATGAATTTTTTCATTCGTTCTTTGTTCTTCTTGGAAATTAAAAATTAGGGTGGACATCCAAAGTTAGCTGAATATTGGAACCATTCTTGGATTAAATATATTACAAAAAAGCGATATAAAATAAGCGGACGGTCTTTGGGCATAAAAAAACCATCGATTCTTGGTCGATGGTTTTATTAAATATAAATTATTTCTTCTCCCTAATGATTGAGCTCTTCCTCATCTTCCTGTAAAGGAATATGTTGGGGAACAAAATCCTGTCCTGGGATAATGTACTCGCCGTTATCCTGAACCTTACTATAATCATAGGCCCAACGGTGTACGTGAGGTATCTCTCCTTCCCAGTTACCATGAATGTGCTCTATAGGTGCCGTCCATTCCAAGGTATTGGAATTCCATGGGTTTTGTTCTGTTTTCTTTCCGTAGAAAATACTGCTTATAAAGTTATAAAGGAATACCAACTGCGCTAAACCTGCGATCAATGCAAAAACGGTTATCAAAACATTGACATCGGTTAATTCATCGAACATAGGAAAAGCTGTGTTTTCATAGTAACGTCTTGGCACTCCAGCCATTCCAACAAAGTGCATCGGAAAGAAAACACCATAGGCACATACTGCCGTTACCCAAAAATGTATATAACCCAAGTTCTTGTTCATCATTCTCTTGAACATTTTGGGGAACCAATGATATACTCCCGCGAACAAACCATATAAAGCCGAGATACCCATTACCAAATGAAAGTGGGCAACTACAAAATAGGTGTCATGAACGTTAATATCCAAAGTACTATCCCCAAGAATAATACCGGTAAGACCACCGGTAATAAAGGTAGATACCAATCCTATGGAGAATAACATGGCAGGATTTAGTTGTAGATTTCCCTTCCAAAGCGTAGTGATATAATTAAAAGCCTTGACAGCAGAAGGAATGGCTATCAATAGTGTTGTAAATGTAAATACAGACCCTAAAAACGGATTCATTCCAGAAATGAACATGTGGTGCCCCCAAACTATCGTAGACAAAAAGGCAATGGCCAAAATGGAAGCGACCATAGCTCGATATCCAAAAATAGGTTTACGCGCATTCGTAGACATTACCTCGGAGGTAATTCCCAATGCGGGCAGTAATACAATATATACCTCGGGGTGGCCCAAGAACCAGAATAAATGTTCATACAATACAGGTGAACCACCTTGATAATGTAATACTTCTCCCTGAATGAAAATATCCGATAAGAAGAACGATGTACCAAAACTACGATCCATAATCAACAATAAGGCTGCCGAGAAAAGTACAGGGAAAGAGATTACACCAATAATAGCGGTTACAAAAAACGCCCAGATGGTCAATGGCAATCTGGTCATGGACATTCCCTTGGTCCTTAAGTTAATAACAGTTACGATATAATTTAAAGATCCTAAAAGCGAGGATGCAATAAAAATAGCCATGGAAACCAACCACAGTGTCATTCCCATACCGGAACCTGATTGTGCCATGGGCAGGGCACTAAGTGGTGGATAAATTGTCCATCCTGCCGCCGCCGGACCTGCTTCCACAAAAAGGGAAAGCACCATAATAACGGAAGAAGTAAAAAACATCCAATAGGATAACATGTTCAAAAAGCCCGATGCCATATCCCTTGCGCCTATCTGCAGTGGAATCAATAAATTACTGAACGTACCGCTCAACCCGGCCGTAAGTACAAAAAATACCATAATGGTACCATGAATGGTTACCAGAGCCAAGTATACATCCGCATCCATTACCCCGTCCGGAGCCCATTTGCCCAATAAAGCTTCAAATATTGGAAAAGATTCTCCAGGCCAAGCCAGTTGCATCCTAAACATTAAGGACATAGCGATACCGATGAATCCCATAATCAAACCAGTGATCAAATACTGTTTTGCTATCATTTTATGATCCTGACTAAATATGTATTTAGTTACAAAGGTCTCCTTGTGATGATGATGTCCATGATCATCTGTATGATCTTCTACGTGTGCGTGTGCTGTTGCAGACATAATCGAATTTTTTAATTTATATTAATTTTCTTTTTCTTGCTTTCTTATGGGGCTGGATTCATTGTTTGTCCAAAAGTCTGTTGACTTTCCACCCATTTATCATATTCCTCTTGGGTCTCCACAATAATCTTCATTTGCATATTGTAATGCGATTTTCCACATATTTTATTGCATAACAAAATATAATCAAACTCCCAAGGATCTGTATTATCCTCTCCATTAGCGGCCCTTTCAGCCCTAATTTTATTGGTTCTCTTCACCTTATCCACAACATCGGGATTCCTTCTCATCTCCTCGGTAGTCGTTATCGGGGTAAATGAAAACTGGGTTATCATTCCAGGAACGCAATTCATTTGTGCCCTAAAATGCGGCATGTAAGCTGAATGTAGCACGTCTTGCGAACGCATTTTAAAATTCACCTTTCTTCCTACCGGTAAATGCAACTCCTTTACAATGATATCATCCGCTGAGTAAGGGTCGGATTCGTCCAAGCCCAAGACATTGGCTTTATCTATGTCTATCATACGAACACTGGCGTCCCCCAAGACATTATCCTCACCTCCATATCTTGCCGTCCAGTTAAACTGTTGCGCATAAAGCTCAACGATCAATGGGTCGTCTTCTTCGTTGATATCCATAATATTCGTCCACGTGTATAATCCCCAAAGAATCAATCCGGCCAAAACAATTACCGGTATTATGGTCCAAATAAACTCTAACCGATCATTATCCGCATAAAAAAGTGCCTTTTTACCTTTTTCACCTCTGTACTTATAACCAAAGTAATGTAATAAAGCTTGGGTTATGGTTTGTACTATGAATATAATGATAAAGGAAATTAGCATTAGATAATCATATTCCCCTCCATGTTCGGATGCAGCTTCCGGTAAAAGAAACTTGGTATATTTCCAAAAACTGAAAATAGTGATTGCGTAAATGAAAATTAAAAAAGCAAACATGAGATAACCGTTATTCTTGTTATCCGCATCTGTCGCCACTTGGGAATTATCTACCTTAGCTTGGGACAATTCAAATATTTTGGTCATTTGCCAAATTGCAATTGCCACTAAAACTAAAACAGCTATCGTTAATAATGCAGTCATTGTATGATATCTATTATACTTTAAAAACTAACTAATAATGAAAATGCCTACTTTCCTCAATAAAAGGATTGCGTTTAGGCTGTAAAGGTGCGCTGGTGAGCGCTCTGAACACCCAGAAAATGAATAATCCCGCAAAAAATAATATTCCCCCTATTTCAGGAATGCCAATGAACCATTGATCGCCAACGGTGGCAGGCATGATCATATTAAACACATCCAAATAATGTCCGGCCAAAATTACTATTCCGGCCATGACAACGAACCAGTTGATTCTTTTGTAATCGCTATTCATCAACAGCAATAAAGGAAATACAAAATTCATTGCTATCATACCAAAGAATGGCAAGTTGTAATCTTCAATTCTAGTAACAAAATAAGTTACCTCCTCGGGAATATTTGCATACCATATCAACATAAACTGACCAAACCAAAGATAGGTCCAGAAAATACTGATACCGAACATGAATTTAGCCAAATCATGGATATGGCTGTCGTTAACCTCTTCCAAATATCCCCTTGATTTCAAATAAATCGTAACCATGGCGATAACGGTAATTCCTGAAACGAACATACTTGCAAACACATACCATCCAAATAGCGTACTAAACCAGTGAGGATCCACACTCATGATCCAATCCCATGACATCATGGATTCAGTAATTAAATAAAACACCAAAAACGCCGCCGACACCCTAAAATTCTTTACGAAGTTGGAATTGTCATTGGATTCATCCTGGGCCAGTGACAACTTTCTTGAATACTCGCGATATAAAATCCATCCCCCCAAAAAGATTACAGCCCTGATCAAAAAGAACGTTGGGTTTAGAAATCCAGATTTTCCCTGGATAATCTCATCATGTGCCACAACTTCGGGATCCATCCACACAAACATATGGTTCATGTGCAATACGGACAATACTAAGATTACAAAAACAATGATGCCTCCAGGAACCAAATAAGCCGTTATTCCCTCCATTACCCTAAACAA
>JBCBZE010000091.1:0-10793 GCA_039815505.1 Bacteroidota bacterium
ATTTTTGAAAGCATACGCCCCGAAAGAGCCCTGGAAATGAACGAAAATGCCCCTTTTTCCCAAAACAGATCGGTAAATGACCTCTTGCATCTCGTTGAAAAGAACTACCCTGATTTTGAAGTTCAAAACGTAGTTATGCTGAACTATGGAAGAGAGGACGCTACGGCCACATTTTCTGTTGATGATGGTAAAGGCATTGTAGGTGATGGACTTTTTACCTATCGTATGAAAACAAGCGAACTTATCGCTAAAATTGTTCCAAATCAAAAAACATACAGTCAAACCATCTATAATCTTTTGACAAAACTGCATTTTGGAACATTTGGTGGTATACTGCTTAAGATTGTTTATTTCATCCTATCCATGATTACCTGTTTTATGTTAATAAGTGGTGTCCTAATTTGGCAAACGGCCAGGAACAATTCCCAGTATACGATAAAACAAAAACGCTTTCACCACAGGACCACTAAAGTTTATCTTGCCATTTGCCTAAGCCTTTTTCCCGCCATTGCCCTAATTTTTATTGCAAACAAACTAGTGCCACTGGAAGTTTCCGGCAGAGCGACTATCGTCAATTACATATTTTTTATTGGTTGGTTGGTATTGATTCTGGGAGGCCTTTTTTGGAACAACTTTGGCAAGCTAAACCGAAATTACCTTTTTATAGGTGGTATTTTATCGTCTTTGGTCCCCCTACTGAATGGTATTGTAACCGGTGATTGGATATGGGTTTCCTTTCAAAAAAATCTATACCAGGTGGCTTCAATAGATTTGGTCTGGCTTTTAACAGGTGTGGTAAGTCTTAGTTTGGTTCCTATACTTTCAAAGAAATACAAGTTATCTAAGAGTAAGCCCGTTTTAACCGTATAAATCTTGGGCATGTAAAACAAAGAACGGAACCATGTTTTTCATGGTTCCGTTAGCATTTGCCATTCCTTTGAACCGCTACTGAAAGTTAATGGGAAGACTAAAAGGTACCCGTACCGGAGTGCCCCTTTGTTTTCCGGGAGTCATTTTAGGTAATTTTTTAATGACCCGGGCGGCTTCGTTTTCCAGACCCTTGGAAGGCCCTTTCATCTCAATATCCGTAATGGTCCCATCCACATCAATTTTAAACCTTATATGTACTTTTCCTTTGATTCCCAGCTCTTGTTCCGCTCGCGGATACCTTACATAGCGTTTTACATGTTTGTTCATTTTTTCTTGAAAACAGGCTCTTCTCTCTTCTTTTTCAACGTTCTCGCAGCCAGGGAAAATAGGGACATCCTCCACTAGGATAAACTCTATATCTCCTATAGGTGTTGGTTCCTGTATAAAATCTATATCACCGGTTTTTAGTTCAGGATCGGTGTCATCATTGGGAACATCAATGAATTCATCCAGATCACTGGTATCCACATCGTCATCGACGATATCAAAATCTGCTGGGTTTGTAACCTTCTTAGGGACTACTTTTTTCTTTTTGGTCTTTTCAACTTTAAACTTGTTCAGCTCCTGGTAATATTCTACAATACCTTCTTCCATGGTATGTTCCCTAATTGGCTCGGTTTTCATTGTCCTGAAAGAGGCTTCCAAGCCAACATATACAAGCAACATAGCCAGTATTAAACCTATTTGGAAATGTAAAAAGCCTCTTTTTCGTAAATTTGTTTCTTGCTTTCCATTTTTGTGGAAAGCATGGGTTGCTTTAGCGTTACTCCCATTGCCGTGGGATGTAGAATTTTTTGTGTTACATTTTTTCATAATAGTTCATTTTAGACCCGATCAATATCGGTGTGTTATTATTATGTTAAAACACAAGAAGTATACCAAAAAAAATCCCGTCCTGCCGATTGGCGGACGGGATTTTAAAATTTATATTATATATCATCCCATGCTGCCATGGGACAATTGTACCTTTTTATTGCAGTTTAAAAGTAATGGGAATACTAAAGGGCACCCTTACGGCTCTTCCCCTTTGTTTTCCGGGAGTCATTTTAGGAAGTTTTCCAATAATTCTAGCGGCTTCCTTCTCCAAGTTTTTATCGGGTCCCCGCATTCTTACGTTTCCGATACTACCATCTTTTTGTATTACAAAAATTACGTTCACCCTACCTTGTACACCCATTTCTTGGGCGATTTCCGGATAACGGAAATTTTTACGAATATGCTTCTGCATCATTTGGTTGAAGCAAAGTCTTTTATCGCTCTTCTTTTCACATCCCGGAAAAACAGGAACGTCCTCAATTACGGCAAATGGCACATCCACATCCTCAAAATCTTCTTCAACCTCTACATCATCCACTTCTATAACTTCCTCTTCTTGACTGGTTTCGGTCGATTCTATAACCGTTTCCTCAACCTCTTCCTCATCTTCCACAACTTCTATAACCTCTGGTGCGGCCGGAGGTGGTGGCGGTGGAGGTGTTTTGATCTGCTCCGTCATTGGAACCTCCTCATCCAAATCATCTTCTACATTTAGTGTGTAATCAAAATTACCATCATCGTCATATGTTTTGTGTTCCAAGCCACGCCAAACTAAAAGCATGACAACAGCCAAACCTATGACAAAATAGAGACCGCTATTTTTGGTCAAATCGGCTTTTGGATTCTTTTTTGGTTCCATAATTATTACTTTTAATGTTTGCTAATTTAATTATTAATTTACTAAAAAAACAATTAATTTTTTCATTTTAACCACCTTTTCCCCGAAAATCGGATTTTTATAATCACTGCTGCCAACAAAGCACCTAGCGTATTGGCGAGAATATCCAAAAAATCGCCCTGCCTTGTTCTAGTCAATTCACTTTGAATAACTTCAATAATTATACCATAAAAAATGGCAAAACAAACCGCCATGATCAACGCCTTTACCCAACTTAAACTTTCCCCTGCCATCTCCCAAAGAAAGGCATAACATAAAAGGGCGGCCACTAGGTAGAAAACAAAGTGTGCCAATTTATCAAAATGGGGTATGTTGATCGTCCCAAGGGTACCTTCCGAAAAAGAAACCAAGCTAAAAAGTGTAACCAAAGCCATCCAACTTATGAAAGCAATGGTGAACCCCAGCTTTTTAGGCACCTATCAATTCTTTGTACTGGGTATCGCTCAACAAACCATCGATTTCAGAGACGTCACCGATTTTTATCTTTATCATCCATCCATCCGTGTACGGATCGGAATTTACTTTTTCCGGTTCATCTTCCAAAGCTTCATTAAATTCCACGATTTCCCCACTTAAGGGCAAAAAGAGATCGGAAACCGTTTTTACTGCCTCTACGGTCCCAAAAACTTCGTCCTTGTCCAAGGTTTCATCCAAAGTTTCCACTTCTACATAAACAATATCCCCTAGCTCGCTCTGTGCAAAATCAGTAATTCCCACAATGGCAAGATCATCTTCTATCCTGATCCATTCATGGTCTTTGGTATACTTTAAATCGGATGGTATATTCATTTTTTTCTATTTGTCTATATGAAAACAAATGTAAAAGAATATGTGACGCTATTCAAAAAAAGTGTAAAATAAAGCATGAAAAAAACAAGGGTATCCAACACAAAACCGCCAAAAGAAGAATGGCTTGGTAATTGATTTTCCGGATTAGTTTCCAAAATTGTAACGGATGGTAAAGCCGGTATTGATCGTTGTTTGTGGAAAGGCGGTGGACACTTTAAATTGAGAAAAGGAATGGTCATAAAAGAACAATGCATTTAAATTTTTGTTCAACGCATAGTCTGCCGTAAACTTGATGGACAATAGGTTTTGCCCCGATGTTATCTGATTATTGTCTATATCCAAATTTCTAATAATCGTAATATTATCACGTAAGGTAACATCCGCTTTTAAGTTAAGGTCTCCCTTTAACCGTTGTTTTTCGCCACCAATATTGGTCACCAATTTCACGTCCTTAAAGCGATAACCTAAACCAACCGTATATTCCTTTCCATTAATTTCGGTCAATAGGTTGTTATCAAAACTCAAGGACAAGGCCCTATCCGTCCGTACTTCCGCAAGAACGCTTAACGAGTTCTTCATCTCAAAATCTACACGCATCAAGGGATTAAACTGATCGGTAAGCACCACATTGTTTATAATGTTTTCCGGTAACAAATCCCCATTTTCCGGATTTATCAACGTAAGGTTACCGTTTTCATCTACTTGTTGACGGGTTAAATTGGTCTGAAAGGAATTGATACTGTAGGAGCCCCTATATCCATGACTCAAGGAGAAGCGCTTAAACTTCTTTTTAAACCATTTATTACGCATAAGTCCCGTATACTTTATATTCCAATTAGGGATGGGAATCTCCCTAAAGGCATCTAGATTCACACGGTTTACGTCTTGCCCGGTATAGGCGGCAAAGAAAGCTGGTAATAATACATCCTGACTTGTTTTACCATAGAGCTGTGGAAAACCATCTTCGTCCAATTCGCCTACCTCCTGGCCGCGATCGGCCACCAACCTATTGGCGATCGTAATCCTATTTTCCTTAAACGTCTCGAAGGTCTCGGAATCAAACTCATCGCTCTTCGTAAATGCCGTACCGATCATAACGGTGGAAATACTAAAATTACCAAAGGTATTTGGCGTAAGGGGTTGATACTCGCCATCCTCTATATTAAAGTTTTCCTGAAAACTATCCGAAAACTGTCTGTCGGCCACCAAATCGATCGTTAGATCCGGAATGGGCTGCGCCGTAGCGGTAATATTAAGCTGTCTGTTGGTCCGCTTTATAAACTGTTCATTGAACTCGGGGAAAGTGGTCAACCAACCATTACGTGCCGCTTCAAAACGCACATCCGATTGACTACCAAAGACAAATCCCAAAGTGGGCCGTGTGGTACCTATAAAACCTACCGATTGCGTATACCCGGGGAGTACGGTTCCATTATTTTCGTTATAGTTGATGTTCAACCGTTTCACCATGGTCAACACATCTACCACCGTATTAAAAAGTTTACTGGTTTTCCCCTTGGGCTTTTCCGCCCCTTCGGCAAGATTACCAGCCTTATCCCTTCGTGCACCTGTGGCCGCAGCGGCTTTGCCGTCCCTTTTCTTTAAACCTATATAATCATAAAAGCGTTGCATGGTCAATGCCGCCGTTAGGTTGTGGGTGTTGGCATTTTGGACCGTGCTGATATTTTCCCCCGTTACTTCCAGAATGGCATCGCCCCCACGCTGCCAATCAAAATTACTGGTGTAGGTATATTGCGCATTGATAAAATCCAAAAAGGGTATTTTATTTAGAGGCAGTTCATAATTCACTTGCATTTGCTGCGAATGTCTATTGGGTTCCCCAACATCGAAGAAACCATCCCAAAGATTTAAATTAGGGTCTATGGCCGAATCCGGGTTTCCTTCCTCTTCAAAATAATTACGTACTATATTGTTGTTAGAAGTGGTAAGGTTTACCCGAAGTGATTTGGTAATACTATAATTCAGGGCATATTCCCAATTGAACAAATAATTACGCTGTTGCAAAAGCGGTAGGTCCAAAGCCTCCACCCCAGGTTCCAGAACATCCCTAAAACGTTGTTGGTTGAACTGCCTGTTGATATTGGAATTTACCGATATGCTGGTGGGCAATAAATTAAAATTCAACTCTTTAAGCCATCTCCAATACGCTCCGTTGAACAGTGAATCTTTTTTGGCAAAAGGTGCCACCGGTGCCGGCTTAAAATTATGATTGTACACAAACCCGGTAACCACACTTTGATCTCGTAGGCTTTCAACTTCAAAATCCCTATGGTCCGTCTCATTATAGGAATAGTTGAACGTAAAATTTTCTATATCATAAAAGTTGGCTTCTGCCTCTTCGCCCCTATCCTTGCGGACCCCGATAAAATTGATGCTGGTCCTTTTGGTATAATCCTCTGCCTGTTTCCGGATAGTTTCAGCTTCTTCAGCGGTTTCCGCGGCATCGATGCGATCATCCAATTTAAGGTCATCATAAACAGGGTCGAACTCCGGGGTAATCAGTTCTTCCGCAATACCATAATTGAAAGGTATCTGAAGTCCCCATTTTTTAGGAAAGAGCTGACCTACATTGATATTGGTTACTACATCATAGGAAATGGCATCTTCACGTAAACGCTCATTGGGTCTTTGGTCTAACGCGCCAAAACCGGAAGTACTCCTAGCACCGGTTGCCGTGACATTGGCAAAATCCGCCAAGTTGGCGTCAATAGCGGCCACGGCGGCCCATCCTCCATTATTATCCAGACCCGCCAATCGCAATTCGTTATACCATACTTCCCCACGTGCGGGTAAATCATCGATATTTTTTATACCGACCATCATACTTCGAATACTTCCCAAGGATGGGTTTCCCTGTATCCCTATCCGAATTCTACCGGGTGTCCTTGGTGCAAATTCATCCACGACGGTGACCTCCCCATCGATTATTTCATAAAAAACAAGGTCGGTCAACGTGCCATTCGCTATCCCTTCCGTTTTAACACGTCTAAGGTCGTCCAAGGCAAAATTCAATTCATTTTCTTCGGGCCAGATATCCTCAGGGGACGTAGCTCCGAACGATGTAAACTGCAGCGGTAGTTCTATCTGGTAGAAATTTTGTGTAAAATCGGTACCTATACGCAAGAATCCGACCAAAGGTGTTTCCCCTTCGGCATAATCGCTTTCCACGACTTCCTCTGCATGCATAAACATCCTCATTTCCTCATATTGCCGCACATCTATATTAATATTCTTGAATACCCCCCTTGAATCTTCCGATTGTAGATTCTCTACCTTAACGGATAGGGACTGCTCGTTTTGACGGATAATCGTATTATTGTTGTTCAACTGCTCCCGAACCACTCCCGGAGGCAAAACATAAGGAATTGGTGTTCGTTGCTCGTTTTCCTGAATATTGACCGCATTTACGTCCAAGGAAGTGCCATCATCCGCAGGGTCGTCCTCATTGGCCTCCAAAGATCGCGTAAAGGTCCGCCAATCTCCACGTACCAAATCCAAGGTTGCAAAACGCATGACCACGTCATCCGCAAAACCGGTAAGGTACATACGCATGAAACTTATGGACCTAAAATCCGTAATACCGCCAATGGCATTGGTAAAATCGTTCAACGGTATTTTATATTGTATCCATCTTCGGTTCAATTGCGTCCCATTTTCCAAAGTTGGGGTTACATCGGCCCTAATATCGGTAACATACTGGTCGTCTATGGTGGTATTGGGGCTGATCGGTATTCTATACTCGTAATAACTGTTAACCGTATTCATGGTAAGATCGCGATCTACATCTTCCACATCCGGTAAAGTGGTAGACCCTCGATTGGTATTGGTTACCTCTACGGGGGAATTACCTTGTGGGTTATTAAAGTCCAGATAACGTTCCAAAATGTTACCTTCCCTGTTTAGGTAGTATTGATAGTTATCCAAAGCGGGATCAGCTCCTGTATTATTGGTATAAATAGCGGCCTCGCCCGCATCGTCCTCCCCATCGTAACCAATATCCTGTAATCCCCTATTGGTCTCGTCGGCATCAAATGCATATACCAAGGATTGTGTTGAGGGCACTCTTCCCCAAACGGTAGGCGTGGTCAAATCATTACTTGCTACCCCGGGGAGCCCATTTTCATATTGCTTTCTACCATCATCCAAAATATCTTCCGAAATATTCCCCAAGTTAATGACCAATTCCCCAGGACCGGTAGCTATGCCGTCCACAAAGGGATCCAGTACCCAGAACTGTACAAATTCTACATTGGACTGTTCAAAATTGGTACTGCTCAACGATCGCATGATTCCACCCCATTTTTCATTGGGCGCTTCACCGGCAAAATTGGGATTATCGTTATACGGCCCTTTTTGATTGGGATAATAGGCCAAATCCAACGTATTCTGTACTTGCGTTTGTCCTTGCGCTATATCTTCTTGGGGAAAAACTTCATTGATGAATATTCTACGGGTCTCATTGGTTGAAATATCGTCATCCGATACTCCCGATGGGCGTTGATTGGTGTAAAAAATGGGATCAATGGTATACCATGCCATTTTTGCACGTTCATAACCGGTTTCCAAATCATCCTCTCCCTCATCCAAAAACTCCAAAGGGGTACTGGCCAAGGACCAACCTAGGGAAGATCGAATATCTATCAAGGCTTGTGCACCTTCAAAATCATCGACATAAGATGTGGTCTCTCCTTCAAAATCGGCGTTTTTGGGAGAATTGGGCCTTAAAAAAGCTACTTCTCCCCGGACAGATACATTCGAAGGAACGTCCGTATCTATATTAGGTAATTTATTGACCAAACGGGTAAGGAACGGTACTTCGGTAGAGAAGTTTCCATTAAGCCCAAAAATAGTATTGTTCACCGGTTCCACACCAAAGTTCGCTTTTTGTGTCAACGGACGCTCGTTCAAATTTAAAAGGGTACCTCCCAATACAAAGTTCTCATTGAACTGATGTTCTACATTTATTCCTGTAAATCTTCTGGTCTGTTGTCCAAAAACCGCATTGTTTTCGACCGATATGTTGATGGGCGTATCGGAAGCTTCCAAACTTGGATCCAAAATTTGCACGGTACCGGCCTGATAATTTACGGTAAAGTCTATACCTTCTTGTAATTGACGCCCACCCGCAGTAACACGTACCGAGCCTCTGGGCACGTTAAAAGCACCGATGGGAATGCCGTTACTTCCTTCAGATTTGTAGCGTCCTTTTAACAAGAATCTATTTTTTTCGGCATCCTGTAAAGATGCCGCCTTGGTATTTGCATAAAGGTTTCTGAATACATATTGCTGTTGGTTCAGGTTATACCCTTGGTCATTTTCCACATCATATACTTCCCCTGCGTTACTCCTGAGCAATTCGAACAGAAACTCCCCAAAAGGTTCTACTTTGGTGAAAATGATACTTCCAGATTGCGTATCCACAGTGATTCCGGATACAAAATCAAAAAAACCATCTCCGCCGCGCTGTACATCATTGTACACATTTAAGCGGTCTAGATTAAACACATCCAATAAAATACGTTCTTCCAAGGGTTTTCCAAAACTTGATGCGGATTCCGGGAAAGGTTCAAGCGGTGTAATATAATTTCTAGGTGTTGGATCTGAATATAAAATATTCAATTTGAAATCCTCTTGACTTAATTGAAAAGCCCCTGTTGAATAAATGTTCTTCATCATTAAATCCCAAATAGGATCTGTGACGTTGGTAATATTACTTTTTAAAAGTTTTAAAACCAATGTATTGTTGTTGATTACGGGATTATCCACTACGGAATCATCCACGGTCGTGGCATCTACACCGCCATTGGCAAATTCACCCACTTGATAGACTTCCCCATTGAAGGTATATTGAAAGGCAACTGCCAATACCTCATCATTGCTTAAACGTTGGTTCAAAGAGATATACCCTAATTGGGTATTGAATTGGAAATCCCTTCCCTGATCCAGTTTTCTGGCATTTTCCAAAATGGCATAATCGAATCCTTGGTTGGCTTGAAATCCCCCAGGTATGTTGAATCCATTATCAACAGTAGCGATATCCCGTACTTCATCGGTCAAGACCCCTCCGTTGCCAATAAGTCCCGGGTCGTAATCATTTGCATTGTTTCTTGGCAGGTTCAATGCACCATTAAAGAAGCCTGCGGGATCACCATTAAGCAGTCCTATTCTGGTCTGATCTGGGTTGGTTTCCCCTAAATCCTGAATGGCTACCACATTTCTGACGTTTAACGTCTGCTGACTTCTGTTCGTCACCCAAACTTCCAAACGTGTTATCTGTACTTGGCTCCGAATAAACGGGTAATTTTCCAAGGCCTCATCATATTGATCTCTAAAAAATTGAGATAGGAAGAAGTGCTTGTCCTCGTCGTAATCCAAAGCGGTTATTTCAAAATCATTTACCGTTCCACCCCCTTGGGCAGTTACCGTATTGCTCTGGGAGCGTTGTTCGGAGAATACAGCCGTTACCCTTGTCCTTCCAAATTGCAATTGGGTCTTTACACCAAATAGACTCTGGGCACCTGTTATCAAGGAACTGTTCAAAGGCATATTTACATTACCCACTTCGATCGATTGTATAATATCATCTTCGGTAGGGGTATAATCCAGTTTTACCAAATTTTGAAAATCAAAGGTAGCTTCCGTATCATAATTGGCGGTTACCTGTAGTCTTTCACCTATTTTTCCCAGCATACTTAAGCTTATTCGCTGATCAAAATCAAAGGACAGGTTTGTTCTATTTCTAGGCGATAGCGCAGGGTTGTCGTTTTTTTGAAAAATAACCCCTAAATCCATGGCCACAGATCCCTGAGGGACCACTTCAATGGTATTACCCCCAAAAACGGATTCAAAGAAATTATTGTTTACATAAAAGTTGGGCAACAGATTTTTTCTTGCCTCTTCACTACCTTCTTTTTTCCCGGTATATGCATCTATCTTTTCCTTGAAATAAGATTTCATATCTTCTTTACGGACGAGCTCCCTATATTGCTGTGGCGTAAGGATAACCGGGTAATTGATATTAAAATCCCCAACACTTTCAGAATAGATGTAGCGGTCTAATTTTGGGTCGTACGTATATTTGGAAACTATGCTATTGGGGTTCTGTATGGCAATTCTGCCCAAAGCAAAACCTGTTTTAACAGAATCTACTTGTTGTTGAAGGGAATCTGTTTCTTGTTCATTGGTTTCTTGGGCCCACACAGTATGCGTTGCTCCAAAAAAAATGACCCATAGAAGAGAAAGCTTAAATAAAGATTTAAGAAATAGTTTTGCCCCTGTTTTCAAATTTATTATAAATTTTTCAGCGTATATTTTATAATGTCCTCTACGCTTAACGTGG
>JBCBZE010000168.1:0-7544 GCA_039815505.1 Bacteroidota bacterium
TCAGAATATGGGTTTGGACGAGGATGACTTTTATGAAGCCATAACCACATTTAAGGGGGCTTCCAAACGCTTGGAAAAAATAGCCGAGACAGATACTTCGGTCGTGTACAAAGATTTTGCACATTCCCCAAGTAAGGTCGCTGCCACCACACAAGCGGTAAAGGAACAGTACCAAAACAGAAAGTTGGTAGCTTGTTTTGAATTACATACCTACAGTAGCCTTAATGCCCAATTTTTAGATGAATATCGCGGTGCCCTGGATAGTGCCGATGTGGCTGTAGTTTTTTACTCTCCCGATGCCGTTAAGATCAAGCAGCTGCAAGAAGTGAGTTCCGAACAGATCGCAAAAGCGTTCAAAAGAACGGATATTGAAATTTTTACGGACCCATTGGGTTTTAAGGATTTTCTTTTTAATCAGGATTTTAAAGAATCTGTTCTACTCTTAATGAGTTCGGGAAACTATGGAGGACTGGATTTTAATTTGGTAAAAGGATTAATAACGGATCAAATTCATTAAATCCGCATGAAAACTGGTCATAAAATAGAGGGGTGGTCCACGTTTTGAATGATCGCATACGTCGCGATTATTCAAAACCTACATTATTTAAAAATTGTTCTTTTACCCATGTAGGTGGAAAATTTTAATGGTGTTAGGCGCTATTGTGGGGGGGATGTCCTTTAGTATATGGGAAGAGGCCAGAAGGGTCAATGTTACCAAATAACACCTGGAACAACGGGAATTGGTCCTTAACGCTTCTAAAGTTTATGATGATAATTTATGCGTATTTTCATGGTGTTCAAAGATACGTTCCACAAAGGTAGCTACATCTTTTTTCTGACTACGGATGAGCTCTTGTTTGGCGGATTCACGATCTTTTTTGAGTTTATCTTGGGAAAATTTAAATTTCCCTTCCCAATGGGTAATTTCAATTTCAAAGCCTACAATATAATTTACCAAAGTCTCCATTCTTGAATCATCCTGGTCTAGGATATATTTTGGGTTTTCCCCTTCAAGAAAGGCGGTCATACGTACCATGGTTTTTTTAACATCTTCTTTATCCTTGAGTAATCTAACTTTACCCTTAAGATGGGAAAAGATGTAATTCCATGTGGGTAGTTGTCTGGTACTATATATGGAAGGGGAGATATAACAATCCGGGCCATAAAATATGGAAGTCACTAGAGCACCGTTCGTCAACGTTTCTACTTGTGGATTAAATTTGTCGATATGGGCCACCAATTTCCCATATTTACTTCCATCATCTTCATAAACAATGGGGATATGGGTAATACATGGTGTGTTGTCCTTTACCGTCACCAAAGTCCCAAAGGGATAATTTTTTACTACTTCGATTACATTTTTAAAGTTTTGTTCCTGATGATGTTCGGGAGGGTAGTTCATTTTATAAAAGGGTAACTATGTTATATGTTAAACGCCAAACTGTCTTAAGTGATGGTCTAGGTGCTTATATTGCATTTGTCCCCATTGTTTGGGAGTTAGATTACCAAACGCGGGATGCGGCTTCCAAATTGTTTTGTCTCTTTCCCCATACATATCATGGATCAAGGCAATGAGCTTATTCTTTTCATTCTGAAAACTTTTTGGGCGGTCTACTTTAAAGGGTTTGTATGTAGGGAGGTTTGGTTTCCAAAGTTTATCATTATACATGGAATCCCTAAAACTTTTCATGACCAAGCGCATAAAAGGGTTTGGTTTTTTCATATGATACCTTCCCAAGGCAAGGGAAAGCGGAAATTGACAATGATAGAACATTTGGCCGGCATCCATTTTGCCCCATTCCCGCTGCGTACGCTCATCTATCTTTTCGAGTCGTTCCAAGACTTCGCGATACGCAGCTTCTTCAAAAATTGATTTCATTCCATTCTACTTGAAAAACCTCCGGAAATTTACAATAAAAATTTTAGTTCATTATCTTTAGCTCATGCAAGAAAAACCAACCAATTTTTCTATAAAGCACTGGTCAGACGATGATAAGCCTAGGGAAAAACTAGTTCAAAAAGGAAGGATGGTCCTTTCCGATGCGGAGCTTATCGCCATTCTAATAGGCTCCGGTAGTAAAAATGAAAGTGCCGTTGAACTTTCAAAAAGAATTTTAGCATCGGTAAACAATAATTTAAGTGAATTGGGAAGATTGTCCATTCCACAGCTTATGAAATTCAACGGCATTGGAGAGGCAAAGGCCGTTACCATTGCCGCCGCAATGGAAATGGGCAGGCGAAGAAGGGGAGAGGAAGCTGAAAAAATAGTTAAAATAAGCAGCAGTAAAAATGTTTTTGAGCTGTTGAACCCTATAATCGGAGAACTGCCCCACGAGGAATTCTGGATTGTTTATCTTAATAATTCCAATAGGATCATACACCGTGCACAATTAAGTAAAGGTGGAATTACCGGAACTTTGGTAGATGTACGCTTAGTGCTTAAACAAGCCTTGGAACTTGGTGCGGTCGCCTTTATCTTGGCCCACAATCATCCTTCTGGGACCTTAAAACCGAGTGAAGCCGATAAACAAATCACGAACAAACTAAAAATAGCGGCGAATGCACTAGATATAAAGGTGTTGGATCATCTTATTATTGCTCAAAATGAATACTTTAGTTTTGCCGATGGAAAAATGCTGTAATGCCATATAAGCAACCTAGAATTTAAGTACCCTATGTTATTGATTTATACCCATAGAATATCACCGCGCTTCACCTATATTATGAAGCATATATGTGCGCGGATTTTGGGTATGGAAATTACTTATACGACAAAGGTGGAGGATTTCATAAAACATTCGGGTCCTAAGATTACGTATACCAAGCAACCCTTGCAAAACGAATTTTTCATAAGGAGTAATGACTTGTTGTTTGAACAGGGAATTAATGCTATTCAGATACATGTAATGGACTGGGAGGGAGTGCCCTGTTTTTTTGGTACAGGGGATGGGAGTGCCATTCCCTATGATATTTTTTCGGCAAGTTTTTACCTTTTGAGCAGGTATGAAGAGTATCTCCCATATGTAAAGGATATGCATGGAAGATTTCCACCAACCGAAAGTATTGCCTATCAGAACGATTTTCTGCTAAAACCGGTGGTCGACATTTGGGCCTACAAGTTTTTTGAAAAGCTAAGGGAACGCTTTCCAGATATAACCTATAAGCAAAAAAAATACCAATATACCTCTGTTATAGATGTTACCTCTTCACATTGTTTTGCTTACAGGGGGTTTTTCAGAAGTATGGCCGGTTTTTTTTTAGACCTGGGCACCTTGCGATTCAATAGACTTATAAAGCGTATTTCAGTGGGTTTAAAAATACGTAAGGACCCGTACGATAATTTTTCCATTTTGATAGACCTTCATAAAGAATTTCGTATAAACAGTATGTTCTTTTTTCAGTTTGCCGAATACTCTACTTATGATAAGAACATATCCCCCAATAATAACAAGTTTAGATATCTTATTAAATCCATATCGGATTATGGCATAGTTTCCTTGGCAGCGTCTTACAGCTCTTTCCATGACACCAGTCTACTAAAAGAAGAAAAGAAAAGGCTTTCCAATGTGATAAACAGGCCTATTAACTATTCGCGATTGCGGTACAATAGAGTGGATATACCCGAAACCTATAGAAATTTGATCGAGGCGGAATTTACGGCCGATTATACAATGGGGTATACCCATGAAATGGGATTTAGGGCAGGGACCTGCAGCGCTTTTTACTTTTATGATATTACCTTGGAAGTACAGCAACCCATTAAGATACATCCATTTGCCTTACATGATTATGCCCTTTTAAGCGTAAAATCCGAAAATGAAGCTTTGGATAAAATGGATTTTTTACATAGGCAGGTAAAAAAGGTAAATGGGAATCTTCTTACCGTTTTTTCAAATGAGCTATTGGGAGGTGAACAAAAAATAAACTGGTTAAAATTATATAAATCCGTATTGACGAAGTATCATGTATAAAGCTATTGTTTCCGATGTTTTTTTTGATTTAGATCATACACTTTGGGATTTTGAAAGGAACTCGGCGCTTACCTTCAAAAAAATTTTGTACGAAGCCCAATTGCAAGTGGATATAGATGCCTTTCTTGACACCTACGTTCCAATAAATTTGGCCTATTGGAAGTTGTACAGGGAAGAGAAAATAACAAAGGAAGAATTACGGTATCAACGCTTAAGGACCACCTTTGATTCCATAGGATATTCAGTTTCGGACAACACAATTTACGTTTTGGCCGAGGCTTACGTAGAACATTTGTCGTCCTTTAACCATCTGTTTCCGGATACCATTGAGATATTGGAATACTTGAAACCAAAATACAAGCTCCATATCATTACCAACGGATTCCAGGAAATTCAGGATAGAAAGCTTAAGAATGCCAATATCCATGGATACTTTGACCAAGTTATTAATTCTGAAATGGCGGGTGTTAAAAAGCCTAATCCTATCATCTTTGAACTGGCCCTTAAGAATGCCGGGACCTTGCCGGAAAAATCAATAATGATCGGGGACAGTATAGAAGCGGATATACTGGGGGCAAGAGCTGTGGGGATTCATACCTTGCATTTTAATGCGCATAATGATGATGCGCATGAGTATTGCTCCATGATTCACGATCTATGTGAAATAAAAAACTTTTTATAGAGTTATAGTATAATGAGTAGTAGGGTTTACCTAAGAATACCTTGTTATAAGATATACTATAAAAGTTGGCAAGATGAATAAGATTATTGACAAGCTGATATTCAGTTTCATGCTTTTAGGCATATTGGCCTCCTGCAGTGAGAAACAGGATTTTGATCAATTTGATGAAATACAAATAGACCCTACTTTAGAGGCAAGTATTCTGTTTGTTGAAGCTACCGAGAGTGTTATTAATTTAGCTCCAAATACAAGTTTTTTCTCGCAAGAATTTAATTTTGACGCTTTTTCCGAAGAAGAATACGTTACGGATAGAGTGGTTGAAGGGTTCATTATTTATGAGGTGGAGAATACCACGAGCAAAGAATTGGATATTTTGGTGGAGTTTCTGGATGAAGGTGGTAATGTCTTGGATACCGAACTTTTTGAAATCGACCCCGAACCACAGCCTATATTGCAAAGAGAGGTGTTTTATGGCCCTGGCGGTCGTAGTATAGATATTATAAAAAACTTATCCGGTATCCGAGTAAGTGCCATAAACTTGGGAGATACCACCAGTGTTTCAAGTCTTCCAGACCCCAAAGTAATCCTTAGGTCTAGCGGCAGATTTACCTTTTCCCTACGATGAGAAGACATCAATTGTTTATTATAATCCTTTTTGGGGCATTATCTTGTGTGTATAGCCAAAACAAGCAATTGTTATATGATTTCACGGATATTCCACAAGCTTTAATGGTGAATCCCGGTATGGAAACCAATTTTAGCTGGTATGTGGGTATTCCAGCGCTGTCCGGCATATCTCTTCAAGCCGGCTCCAGTGGTCTTACCGTAGATGATATTTTTGCCGATGACGGCTTAGATGTTAATGACAAGGTCAGAGATCGGGCAATAAACGGACAAAGTATAAGGGACGAGTTAAGTGGAACCTACCAAGTGGAACTGTTAAATGTAGGATTTAGGGGCAAGGATGAAAATGTGTTCTATTCATTTGGTATTTATAATGAAGGAGATGCCATAGGGTATTGGTTCAAGGATTACGCAATTCTGGCCTTTGAAGGAAATGCCGGTCGTTTAAACGATGAGTTTGATTTAAGCCATTTAAAAACAAGAGGTGAAATGCTGAATGTTTTCCATTTTGGTGTTAACAAAAAAATGAACAAAAAACTAACGGTAGGTGCCAGGGCAAAGATTTACTCCAGCATTTTTGACTTTAATTCCACAAAGAACGAAGGTTTTTTTGTAACTACCGAAGGACAAAATAATATATTGGCAAGTACATTGGATGCAGATTTACGACTTAGGACTTCCGGTCTCAACGAAATTGAAGATGCTATTGATAATGAAAACTTGGCCAATACACTTCTAAAAAGGGCCTTTTTCGGAGGTAACCTTGGATTGGGCTTCGATATCGGTTTTACCTATAATTTTGATCGACAGACTTTGATTACGGCCAGCCTTTTGGATGTAGGGTTCATTTATCATACAAATGATGTAAAGACTTATACTTTACAAGGAAGAGATACAGTAGAAGGAGTGGAGATATTTCTTCCTCAAGATTTGTTGGATCTAAATCAGGATTTTTACCAGGATTTAATAGACCGCATTGAAGAGTCTATTCCGTTTGAAGATAATAACGATAGTTACATTGCCTTCAGGCCTACTAAGCTCAATGCATCCTTTAGATACAATTTTGGAAAGGAAACAGATTCTAGGGAAGATTGTGATTGTGCCGATATCATTAAAAGAACAAATGTCCGTAGATATTATTCTGATGGGGTTGGTGCCCAATTATATGTCATTAATAGGCCTAGAGGCCCCCAAGCGGCCCTCACGGCATTTTACCTTAAAAGATTGGGCAAATCCTTTTCGTTTAAGACAACCTATACCGTTGATAAATTTTCTCTTACTAATTTGGGTCTGGGTTTAAATGTACAGGCAGGTCCAGTAAATTTCTATGGAGTATTTGATAATTTGTTGGCATATAGAAATATAGCCAATACGCACTATGCTTCTTTTCAATTAGGATTAAATATTATATCTTGGGGCTCAAAATGATGTAAGCAATACGTTCAAATGAAAAATTTATTCCTATCTCTCTTTCTGGTCCTATGTTATTCCGGAATCTCACAAGATAATCTTAACACCTATAAGTATTTAATAGTACCTAAAACCTTTGATGGTTTCAAAAAAGAGAACCAATACCAAACCAGTACGCTGATAAAATATTTGTTTGTACAGAAAGGTTTTAATGTGGTCTATGATGATAATTTGCCAGAAGATTTGACGGTTAACAGGTGCCTTGGACTTTTGGTGGACCTTGTGGACGATTCTTCCATGTTTTCTACAAGAACAGCGGTAGCTTTAAAGGATTGTGGTTCGCAAGAGGTTTTTAGAACCCAAGTAGGGAAAAGTAAACTTAAAGAATTTAAACCCGCATATGCCGAAGCTATACGTAGATCCTTCGAATCTTTGGATGGCTTTGCGTATACCTATTCCCCAAAAAAGGAACAAAATGATGCACCTATCACCGTCAGTTTTAAGGATGATGTCAAAAAACTGGAAGACTCAAAAGAAAAAGTAGCATCGGATGCACCTTCAAAGAACATGGTCCAACAAGAAGCTACGCTAGAAGATCAAAGTTTTAAAAGTTTGGAACCTGTGGAATCGGAAATAAAAAAAGTAGTCCCAAACCCTAAAAACGAGATTTCGCCCACAAATTCTGTTGCTACAAAACCTGAAATGCCGAGTGCGATATTATACGCCCAAGAATTGCCCAATGGTTATCAGTTAGTGGATAGCACACCTACCATTCGACTAAAAATGCTGAAGACATCGGTAAATGATTTTTATCTCGCAAAATCGGTAGATAAAGATGGGGTGGTGTATGAAAAAGA
>JBCBZE010000419.1:0-2234 GCA_039815505.1 Bacteroidota bacterium
AGGTTAACATCAATAGAGTTTTTTAAGGGGTTGTACCCAAGAAAATCCATAAAGTTCTCCCCAATATCCTCGCTATGCTGCTCGGCTGCCTCTTCCTTGGAAACATAGGTGGCCGTTTTTGTATATTCAGCCATGGCCAAACTCTTTTGCAGTTGGTCTACTTCCACAGGTTTGGCATTGTCCTTTAAAAAAACCGTTATGGCAATTTGCTCTTTAAAATGGTCCGCCATTTTTTTGGTGTTCAAAACTAAAAGACCAAGTATACCCAACAGAAAAAGAACTAGCCCAATACTTAGGACAACCGAGAAGTAGGATGATATCAATTTTCGCTTTTGATAACGTTCAAAAGATTTACTCATAGTGGGAAATGCCTACGTAAAAATAACAAAGTAATTTTAATTACGCTTTTTTGATAAAGCTTTAACAACAATTTGATTCGTCTGAATTTAAGGATCATTGTACAGCTTGTAAACTTTTCCCTTTCGGGGATTAAACTTATTTTTGCGCGGTACATCAATGAAAATCCTGTAATGAACTACAATTTCACCGAAATTGAAGCCAAATGGCAGAAATACTGGGCGGAGCACCAGACCTTTAAAGCGGAAAACACCTCTGACAAACCTAAATACTATGTGTTGGACATGTTCCCGTATCCCTCTGGTGCCGGTCTGCACGTTGGGCATCCTTTGGGATATATTGCCAGTGATATCTATGCACGTTATAAACGGCATAAGGGGTTTAATGTATTGCATCCACAAGGGTATGATAGTTTTGGGCTGCCCGCGGAACAATATGCCATTCAAACAGGACAACATCCGGCGATCACTACCGAGACCAATATTAAGCGGTATAGGGAGCAGTTGGACAAGATCGGTTTTTCGTTCGATTGGAGTCGGGAAGTGCGTACCGCAGATCCTACCTATTACAAATGGACGCAATGGATTTTTATTCAACTCTTTAATTCATGGTACAACATGGATACGGACAAAGCAGAGTCCGTTGATAGTTTGATAGCGGTTTTTGGAAAATCGGGAAATGCAGCTGTAAATGCCGTATGTGATGTCGATACCCCACCGTTTTCCGCTGCCGATTGGAACAACTTTTCCAACACAAAAAAACAGCAAGTCTTGCTCAAGTATCGATTAACTTACTTGGCGGAAACCGAAGTTAATTGGTGCCCGGCCTTAGGTACGGTACTGGCCAATGACGAAATCGTTAATGGCGTTTCGGAAAGAGGGGGGCATCCGGTTGTTCGCAAGAAAATGACCCAATGGAGCATGCGTATTACGGCCTACGCCCAACGGCTATTGGACGGCCTGGATACGGTAGATTGGCCGCAACCCCTAAAGGATTCCCAGACCAATTGGATTGGGCGATCGGAAGGTGCCGAAGTGGAATTCAAAATTCAGGATTCAACATTAAAAATTCCTGTTTTTACCACCCGCCCCGATACCATTTTTGGTGCAAGTTTTATGACCTTGGCCCCCGAGCATGACTTAGTCGCCCAAATAACCACCTCGCAGCAGAAAGCCAAGGTGGATGCCTATATCGATGCCACTGCCAAACGTTCCGAGCGTGATCGGATGGCAGATGTTAAAACGATAAGCGGGGCCTTTACCGGAGCGTATGCTGAGCACCCGTTTACCAAAGAGCCTATTCCCATATGGATCGGGGACTATGTATTGGCCGGTTATGGCACCGGGGCAGTGATGTCCGTTCCCTGTGGGGATCAGCGCGATTATGATTTTGCCAAACATTTTAATATTCCCATCCCCAATATATTCGAGGGAGTTGATATTTCCCGGGAGGCCTTTGCCGATAAGGAGAAAACCGTTATTGCCAATTCGGACTTTTTGAATGGCTTACCGTATAAGAAAGCGGTTCGTAAAGCTATAGAAGAACTGGAAAAATTGGGACAGGGTCAAGGGAAGGTCAATTATCGCTTGCGCGATGCCGTTTTTAGTCGACAACGGTATTGGGGCGAACCCTTTCCGGTCTATTATGTGGACGGCATGCCACAGATGATCGGTGCCGAACATCTGCCCATAGCACTTCCAGAAGTAGAAAAATACCTGCCTACGGAAACAGGGGACCCCCCATTGGGAAATGCGACCGTTTGGGCCTGGTGTACGGAAACCAATCAAGTTGTTGAAAACGAAAAAATAAACCACACAAGTGTGTTTCCATTGGAATTGAATACCATGCCTGGATGGGCAGGGAGTTCCCAGTATTTC
>JBCBZE010000232.1:0-5721 GCA_039815505.1 Bacteroidota bacterium
TGCCGAAGTGCTGCCTTCTTGTACACTTACGTTGGTTATCTTATAATTTACGGACCCATCGGTTTTCCCCTTTTTGTTATAGGAAGTATAGGTGAAATTGCTACCCTCTATCATTGGATAGTACTTACTACAATCCTGAGCAGTAACACATGTTGCGGTAATGATCATCACTATGGACACTATGAGTTTTTTCATGTTAAAAGTCTTATATAATTAAATGGTCTTTTTAGCATTTTTAGAGCTAAATTTTAATAAACTCTACCCTTCTATTCTGCGCTTTGCCAGCAATTGTACTATTATCTCCAACAGGTTCTTTTTCTCCTTTCCCAGCGGTTTGAAGTCGATTCCCGGATATATTATAAACTTGTATCAAGGCGTTTTTAACAGATGCCGCTCGGTCTTCGGAAAGTTTCATGTTAACATCTTCGTTGCCATCGGCATCGGTATGCCCCACAATTTTTAGGGTCATGCCGCTTTCTTGTTGAAGTACTTGCGAGATTTGGCGGATAATACCCATTGATCTTGGTTGGATATTGGCGGAGCCCGAATCGAATAGGATGCCATTGGTGGAGACCTTGCCATCCGAAATTAATTTTCGGCGCAGATCTACGCCGCCTTCCGCAACCTTTAAGTTACTGATAAAAACCCTGTCTATTCCGTCCCTTAAATTGTTTACGTTAAACTTAAGGGTAGTAAGCGGGTTTCCTTGAGGTATAAACCTGGGAATATCAACGTATTTTTTTTCATTTATCCAAAGACGGAAACGTTTATCGTTTACAGCAATGGAAATGTGGGGCTTATTAATAATGGCATTCCTGATATCCGCTCTTATGGTATTGTTAATCTCGTTACCTGCTTTATAGGCATAGTTCTTTACTCTAATATCAAAGGCGCCATACTGGCCAAAAGGAATCCAAATGTTAGCATTATGACTACCTACCTTAAATTTTGTATCATCACTAACAAGTACGGTCAAACCTGCTGTTGAGGAGGTTTTCTTGTCTAAGCCTGCCGTTAAAAGATCAAATTCGATCGTATAATCCTTAGGTAGGGTTGGGACATCCGGAATGTAATAAGTACCCCATCCAGGAACTAATTCCATCCATCGTTGCGGTGAATTGTTAACCGTAACTACCTCACCGGAACCATTGGTATTCCATTTGGATGGAAAATCCCCGATAAAATCATTGGCATAATCATCAAAAAATAACAACTTGTCCCCAGGGACAAAGTCAAATTTACTATAAACTGTTATGTTATTTGAGCCCGATTCATGTGAGTTTTGCCCGGGGTTTTGCCCACCGGAATTTGTCGTTTCTTCATTTGGGGTTGTGGAACTTCCTGTATTCGATGGGTTTCCTTTTTCGTTTTTTCCTTTGGAACCTGGTTCTAAAATACTGTCCAGTGCCTGATCGGTTTTCTCCGTAGTTTCTTTTTCCACTCTTCTTTCTACGGTACGTTCTGCCGCTTTCTCGGCTTTTTTTGCCAGTTTTTTAAAAATTTGTCCACTCGCCTCCGGAGCAGTAAACAATAGTAGAAATAGCGGTAGTAAAAGAGGAAGATGATGACCGGTTTTTTTCATGATAGTAGTGTTTTTTGATGTGTCTTAAATGTACATTCATTATAAAAAATAGCTGGTGATCAATACATTGCAATACACGTTCGAAAAATCTTTCAAACTGGGCATCTTCCCAGATTTATTTGAAAATAAACAAATGGAAATTGTTTTGGGGAAGAATTGTATGCCCGGTCATGGATTGTGTATATTCGGTATCCGGGAAGGTATTAATTCATTTTATAGACAATCAAAGAATTTTCAAGATCCTTGGCTATAAGCTCTAATTTTCTGTCGTTGTCCATATCATCCAGATCTATAATGGAAGTTCCGTAGATGGGAAAATTCTGAATGGACTTGGCGTTGCTGTCAAACAGATAAATTTTTTGATTTTGAATATCGGTGACGCTAACATATATTTTGTCGTATACATAGAATATCCTGGGTTTGGTATACACACCTAGTTCCAATTCCACTTTTTTACCCTTAATGCTAAGGGTATTATCGTTCATCAAAGCCAAGGTCTTATTTGTAGCATCCATACCGTGGTCTTTATTTAAGTTAAAAACGGCTGTATTGATGGTTCCTTTTTCACTTATCTGAAACAGCTTTCCTTTTTTATCGCTTACCGAAAACTTGTTTTTGTACAGATAAACGTCGTTATCCGAAAAATCTATCGTGGCGGCAACCTTGGTCCTTACCTTCCCAATACGGTTCAAAATTTGTAATTTCCCGTTCTCCAATGCAAATACCAAATAATCTTTCTTGCCTATTCTGATATGCTTTGGGGTCTTTATGATATCACTCTTGGCCGTAGTATAGGTAAATCCTTCTACAATCTCAGCTTTGCTATTGTACATGAACACCTTTTTACCCTGACAAACAACAAAACGATAATTTTTTTTGCCTTCATAATCAAAAACGGCCAATGGATTAAGATTGCCTCCCTCAAAGGATTTGTTGAAGGGTTTTACTTCTTCTCCGTTCCTATCCAAAATTAGAAATTGATTGTCCGTGGTAAAGGCCAATTGTAGGCGTCCATTCTTATAAATGTCCACTTGCAGAATCTTGCCTTGAATTCGTCCGTTAAGTTGTTTTTTCCAAAGCACCTTACCTTCGGTAGAAATTAGATAAAGCGTATTATCTTGGTCCTGTACCACGATTTCCTTCCTGCTGGTTCTGTGGTTTGTAACAAATTGAGGGTTCGTGGCGATATCGCTATCCAATTGTATATTGAAGAGGGGTGAAGTAGTATTGTTTTTCACTTCCTTTCCGATCTTTTGGGCAATTAAATTGGTGTGATAAAAATCGATATCTGCCACCATCTGTACCGCAAATACATATTTGGAAGCCTTGGAATCTTTAAAACTCTTCGAAATCTTCGGGGAAAAATGTTTTTTTAATATTTCCTGTGTCCCTTTATAATCGGAGACAAAAAGTAGGCTGGACTCATCTGCCAATTCATCTTTTGCCGTTTTAAAAACCGTGCTTTTCTCAAAGATGGAGCCGTTCTTATAATTACTAATAATGGTCTTTAAGGTCTCAAGGCCCGGAGTGAATATAAAAGCATTTTCCAAAATGGCGTAATACTTGGCTCGGAACCCTTTAATGATGGGATTGAATATTGAATTTAAAAAATCATATGAATTCAACTCGGTAATTTCGGTTCCCTGATAATCAAAGGATGTCTTTCTTAAGCCATCCAAGAACTCCGAGATGTTTGCCGAGCCATATGTATTGAGAATCACTGCTTTTTCGCCACTCATATATATAAATCCTATTTCCTCCACGGTATTGAATATGGTGTCCATTACGGTGGAACGATCTAAATAACTTTGTTGGTTTTTAGCGAATTTCCCATAATCGTCAAAGGTGTGTGAAAGGATGCCATTGGCATTTAAAGGAGCAAAGGAAGGAGTCGTATTTGCCATGGGTCGTGTATCTTTAAACAGATTCACATAGTTTTTTAGCGAATCGTTTGCTATGCCCAATCCATTCAGTCTTATATACTCTTGCCCCATGTTTAAATCTAATGATATCCAATCCGCAAATTGGGATATTTCGACAGGTGAACTTTCGACCAATGAGGAAACAAGCAAAGAGTTGTTATTTGAGGAATGCACAAAAACAGAAGCGGATTTGCCGGTGTTTGATACTTTATATAATTGTTGAAATGTAGGATGTTTTTTTATACTTCCCTTGTTCCTTACAAGGTTTTCCAATAGTAATTGAGAAGAACTAATTACAACTTTATCATCGATTTCCATGCTATAAAAAATAGCGCCTTCCAGCGTATATTTTATAAAGTTTTCGTTTTCGTATATCAGCGTTTCTATTGCTTTGTCGGCAACATTGTCCAGTGTAAACAAATCCGGGGATTTGGTAGCTACGTACGTAAATTCAAAGTTTTCCCTTCCCATCTCCGAAAATGCCAATAAACTCTCACCACTGGTCTGCAGATGGCCCAATCCTTTTAACTTATCAGAAATGGTTTTATAGGTTCCAGTTTCCCGAAGTTTGTTTATGAAATCATTGTTCTTTATTTCACTTCTAAAAACATTGAGATCGTTGATTTTAATTACTATTGAGGAGTTTTTGGGAATGTAATCGAGTAATGGTACGGTGGTATTTTTTTCTTTTTTGCAACCTAAGATCAAAACGGTCGCTAAAATCAATACAATCCTGAATTTCATTTAAATGGCTTTGAACACAAATTTAGGATTTTAAATATCAAGTTTCAATTGCTCCGGTAATTGTCTAAAACTTTTTCTATGGTATGGGGTTATACCGTATTTTCGGATAGCATTCCTATGTTCTTCGGTAGGGTATCCTTTATTTTTTTTCCAATTGTACATGGGATATTCTTCGTGAAGTTCTTCCATGTAATGATCCCTGTAGGTCTTTGCCAAAACAGAAGCCGCCGCTATGCTCATATATTTGCTATCCCCTTTGATGATACATTCATATGGAATATTGTGATAAGGCTTAAATTTATTCCCATCTACAATGATGAATTTCGGTGGGTCCTCTAGTTGTTCCAAGGATTTGTGCATGGCCAAAATGGATGCGTTCAGAATGTTTATTTCATCGATTTTTTTGGGAAATATATGGGTGACGCCAAAACAAATAGCATTGGCTTCTATAATCGGCCTCAACAAGGCTCGTCTTTTTTCCGAAAGCTTTTTTGAATCATTAAGAACGGCATTCTCGAAATCTTGAGGTAAAATAACCGCTGCGGCGGTAACGGGCCCCGCTAAACAACCTCTTCCGGCCTCATCGGTTCCAGCTTCGTTAGTAGTTTTAAAAAAAGTTCTTAGCGTGCCCAATGCTTAAGCCAATAATGTTATATCTATAATTTTCCTTGGTACTGATTTTGTATTATGCTACCCTGAACTGAAAAATTTCCGATTGGGACGTATTCCCAGCACTGTCCGTTGTAATAACCCGCCAAAAATAAATCTGTCCGGGAGTAACGCTGACATCAATGGTTAATTCCTCGGTACTTCCCAAAGAAGTGATAGGTTCCGCATCGATTCCAAAAAATATTTCATAAGAGGTAATATCGTTATCCACATCACTGCCGCTCCATTCCAAGTTTACCGTGGTACTGCTTGCAATGGTCTCTCCTCTAAAGGGACTTACGGCAAGGGCGGGAAAGGGGGCATAGTTCTCTACCCCAGGTCCCTGATTAAAAAATCTGGATTCTGAACTGGATGCTGTTTCCGTAGTGCCGTTGGCAACGGAGATAACGGACCAAGCATATGGTGTGCCCCTTAAAATGGCTATGGGAGCTTCTGTAGCGGTAACGCTTCTTCTAGTGATATTGCCATTGTTAAGATTTCTAATAACCACTTCATAACTATCCGTATTTTGGGAAGCGTTCCAGCGAAATGTAACACTGCTTTGCGTATCGTTTATTATTTGCCCTTCATTACATTCTGTATTGTCTTCCGGGAATATCAACGTAGTCGCCGAGGGCGCGGGTACCGGCGGCGGCGGTTCGGGGGAATCATCTCCCCCGCCTCCACATGCGACTAGAAAAAGTACATTAAGCAATGCTATTTTGTATATGATTTTCATCTTCTAATGATTTTATAATTCAATAAAGAGCTACCGGTTTTTATGTTTAATACATATATTCCTTGGGATAGGGTGTCTACGTTGAA
>JBCBZE010000278.1:0-4748 GCA_039815505.1 Bacteroidota bacterium
AATTCTTCGACGACCATGTCCCGTCTAAAACAAGATCACGGCCGTACGCGCTGTCTATCAATATATCAATGAACTCTTGAATTCCTACTAATCCTCCCGAAGTTCCCCCCGAAAGCGGGTGCAAATATATAACCGTTTTTTAAATAAAAAATATAATTTCAGGAATTTTTAATATTTTTTTTTGCCCCTATTTTTAATGCATTATAAACTAGTACATTGGAGTAAAACCAATACTAAAAAAAGGATAATAAATATAGGTGAATTTAATCTTCTATACAACTATTTTTATTGCTTCTTTTCAGTTGTATTCCATTTATTGGTCAAAGATGCATAGTCATAATCCAAAACGGACTCTTGACGTTCCAGCCTATTTGCCGCAAAAGCTCTTTGTAAAATATCCTCTATAAGGTAATCTTCATGTATTTCATCCGGGTGAAATTCCTCCTTGATACTTATCTTAAAAAGCTTGGCCGTGGTATTGTACCAAAACGCGCGCCAACCGCTCCGTAGTTCTTTTACCAAATTAAAAGCTGTCTTGCCCGTTTGTCTATAAATGAGTTTTACCAAGATCTGCCCCTCTGTCCTCGTCAGCTTTTTAAGCTCTTCCGAGAACTCGCTCTCTATATATTTTTGAACCTCCTTAGTGTATTTTTTCCTTTTTCGATTTTTTTTGATTTTAGCTAAACTGTCATTTAATTCAACTAACCGCTCAGAGGCTAATTTTGCGTATGGATATACTTTGATGGTTTTTCGCCTTAGAATATAGTAGCGAAGCTTTTCTTTATAATTCCCAAATTTCAGCTTACTAAAAATATATACTTCTTCTAGCGGAATAGAACTTTGAAGAATGGAATCGCCTTCTATTATGATATACTTTTCAGCAATGGAATCCAACGGTTCCTCTTCCACTTGTGCGCATGCAAGGCAACCAATCATTCCTAAAACAAACAGTAAAAATCTTTTCTTCATTGCAGTATAAAAGCAAACGCCCTGTCAAAATTAACGATAAACATTGGAGATATTATTAAATAAAAGTGAATATTGCTAAGTTTGTAATCCTAAAAATAGATACATGAGCGTAAAAAAGATCATTACCAAAAAGTCACTGGATTTTTTTGAAAAGTACCTTAACAATGCAGCTCCTACGGGCTATGAGTGGGAGGGTCAAAAATTATGGATGAACTATCTAAAACCTTATGTGGACACTTTTATAACGGACACCTATGGCACAGCGGTAGGTGTAATAAATCCAGATGCGAAATATAGGGTGGTTATAGAGGGACATTCGGATGAAATATCATGGTATGTTAATTATATTACCGATAATGGTCTTCTTTATGTTATACGGAATGGGGGAAGCGACCATCAGATAGCGCCGTCCAAATGGGTAAATATCCACACCAAAAAAGGAATTGTAAAAGGTGTCTTTGGATGGCCGGCAATCCACACTAGGGATAGAGGCAAGGAAGAACCTCCAAAACTTGATAATATTTTTATTGATATAGGGGCCAAGAACAAGGAAGAAGTGGAGAAGATGGGCGTACATGTGGGTTGTGTCATCACGTATCCCGATGAGTTCCATATCCTTAATACCGATAAATTTGTTTGTCGGGCCATCGACAATCGCGCAGGTGGGTTTATGATTGCCGAAGTGGCTAGACTTATCCATGAAAATGGGGACAAACTTCCGTTTGGACTTTACATCACCAATTCGGTCCAGGAAGAAATTGGTCTAAGAGGTGCCGAAATGATTACCCAGACCATAAAACCAAACATAGCTATCGTAACCGATGTGTGCCATGACACTACCACCCCCATGATCGATAAGAAGAAACAAGGCCATACTGAAATGGGCGCTGGACCGGTAATTTCATATGCACCGGCCGTACAGAACAAATTGCGGGAACGTATCATTGAAACGGCAGAAGCCAAAAAAATACCTTTTCAACGGATGGCGGCTTCCCGTTCTACGGGGACAGATACAGATGCTTTTGCCTACAGTAACGGGGGAGTGGCGTCTGCATTGATTTCTTTACCACTTCGTTATATGCACACGACGGTGGAAACGGTTCATAAAAATGACGTGGAAAATGTAATCCGGTTGATCTATGAAACCTTGTTGACCATTAAGGAAGGGGAGACTTTTAGTTATTTTGATTAGTACCTTCTTAAACCCTACCAAGAACAGGATGTTTATGCAAGTTATGGAATGGATGAATTAATAGATATTCTAGACGAAGACGGGAATTTTACGGGAAGAACGGCCTTAAAGTCCGAAGCACATCAAAAAGGTTTTTTTCATCCCACGGTCCATGTTTGGTGCTATACGGACAATGGAAAAATTTTACTTCAACAGAGAGGAAAGTCCAAAAGCACTTTCCCTTTGTTATGGGATGTATCCGTTGCCGGGCATGTTGGTGCCGGTGAGCATATTACAATGGCTGCCTTAAGGGAAGTGGAAGAGGAAATAGGGCTTTCCATTTCCGAAAACGACTTACAAAAAATAGGTGTCTTTAAGTCGATTCAAAAACATGGTGATACGCTTATCGATTCCGAGTTTCACCATACTTTTTTGTACGAACTACAAGTACCATTTGAAAGTTTGAAAAAACAAGATAGCGAAGTGGCCGCATTAACACTTGTACCATTAACACAATTTGCGGAAGAAATTTGGGGCCTGGCATCTGTACAAAAGTATGTACCCCATGATAGGCAATATTATACATCCATAATTAAGGCAATACAAAAAAAGTTATAGGTTTTTCAGAAAAGTTATGGGTTTGTCCAAATCATAGGTTTCCTGGGTACCCTTGTCCATATTCTTTACTACAAAGGAATTGGCCTCAAGTTCTTGTTCCCCAATCAAGACTACATAGGGGACTTTCCTATTGTTCGCATACTTCATTTGTTTCTGCATTTTCGTGGGACTTGGATATAGATCTGCTTTTATTCCAGATTTCCTAAATTCCCCGATAAGTTTTAGGGCCGCTAACGCCTCCTTTTCTCCAAAATTGATACAAAGTATATCCAAAGATCGATTCAAAGAATCGGGAAAAAGTCCAAGTTCTTCCAATACCAAGTATATGCGATCTAAGCCAAAAGATATACCTATGCCACTTATATCCTTAAGTCCAAACATTCCCGCAAGGTCATCATATCGGCCTCCTCCACCTATGGAGCCCATACGGACCTCCTTGGGAGCCCCTACCTCAAAAATAGTCCCTGTATAATAATTTAAGCCCCTTGCCAAAGTAATATCTATTGATAGTTGGGTGGATATTAGTCCTAATCTTTCAATGGTGTTCACAATAAAGGTCAATTCTTCAATACCCTTCATTCCTTCCTTGGAGCTTCCAAGAAGCTCCTTTAGCCGATTCAATTGCTCCGCATTGGTCCCTGAGAGTTCAAATAGGGGCTGTAGATGAGCGATGGCCTGTACGGACACTCCTTTCTCCATCATTTCTTTTTTAACCCCATCCTCTCCTATCTTGTCCAATTTGTCCAAGGCTACCGTAAAAGGAACCAGAAGATGTTTGGCCCCAATTACCTCGGCTATCCCGGACAATATTTTTCTATTGTTTAATTTGATAGTGGTGCCTTCCAGTTTTAAGTTTTCAAAAACGGCATCGTACAATTGTATAAATTCTACTTCTTGCAACAAAGAATTAGCCCCCACCACATCGGCATCGCACTGATAAAACTCACGAAAACGACCTTTTTGCGGGCGATCGGCACGCCATACGGGTTGCACTTGATAACGTTTAAAGGGAAAATGGATTTCATTTTGGTGCATGGCCACATAACGTGCAAATGGTACTGTAAGGTCATAGCGCAGGGCTTTTTCCGAAATCCTTGGACCCAACGAGCCGGAGTTTTTGGAGCTATACGTTACATCATCGACTTTACTGATAAAATCGCCCGAATTCAAAATTTTAAAAATCAAGCGGTCGCCTTCATCGCCATATTTACCCATCAAAGTATCCGAGTTCTCAAAAGACGGGGTTTCTATGGGCTGAAAGCCAAAGACTAGAAAATGCTTTTTAATGATATCAAAGATATAGTTGCGTTTAGCTACCTCTGAAGGAGAAAAATCTCGTGTGCCTTTTGGAATGGACGGTTTTTGTGGCATTTAGTTGTTATATGATTCAGATACCTTCCACTTAATTCGACGACTAAGAACGGTATTTTTTTAAACTTATCGGCAAATATCGATTTATTCAATGATTTTATCAAACCACTGATACAAATCTCCTTTGGTGATTACCGCACCTTGCTCTATTATTTTAAACTTATCCAAATTCTTATCATCCGTATAGGCTTTTGAAGCGGTTAGGTATTCCACAAAATCACCCTGAAAGTTCTTTTTGAACCAATTAAATCCCACAGGGGTCGTTAGGTCTATATCTGGATTCATCACTTTTACAGATATCAATTTCATTTCTTTCTCGGTGAGCTGAAAAAGGTGCATATGCTGTGCGGAAATATTTTCCAGATAATCCACCTTGGTCAGAACACCTTCCCAAATTAAATCACTAAAAACATCCAATTCCTCTTCGGCCACCTGGGGCTTATTTTTCTTCAGATCATTCCATTCATCCACCGTAATGGATTGTGTTGCTAAAAAGTTAATGAACTCAGTATGTAGCTCCTCCAATTGTTGTTTTGTAAGCCTAATATATTTCATACTACAAAAATAAAAGCCCCAACCATAATGTCGGGGCTTTTTATCGATAATTTCCTTTAATTAA
>JBCBZE010000064.1:0-12550 GCA_039815505.1 Bacteroidota bacterium
AATAAGAAATTTCACCAAGGCCGCCAAAATCATTCCCTTTTGCCCTTCCTTTAGATTTTTGGCGCCAAAAACACGTTGAAGTATAGATTGATTGGTACCCCAGTAATAAATCTGTGCCAACATCATTCCCGTAAAAATAGTCCCAAAGGGAATGGAGGAGTCTACTCCGCCAGCAGCCACAAATTTTTCTGGATTAGTTTTCCATAGATTATCCAGACCCGCCGAAAGACTACCATCGCCTATGGCAATTAGACCAAAAACCGGTATTAAAAGGCCACCGATCAATAAACCTATGGCATTGATCAAATCGGATACGGCAACCGCTTTCAATCCCCCAAAAATTGCATATATGGATCCTATGATACCTATGCTCCAAACACACACCCAAATTGTAGCACTCTGGGAAAGCCCCAATAAGTCCGGTAGATCAAACATTGTACTAAATGCCAAGGAACCCGAATACAATATAGTGGGCAAAAGCACAAGGCTATACGCTATTAAAAAAAGAACCGATAAAATAGCTTTGGTCTGTTGATCAAACCTGCTCTCGATAAACTGAGGGATTGTGGTTATACCGCCCCTCATGTATTTAGGCAACAAAAATAGCGCTGTAACAATCATGGCAATGGCCGCTAACGTCTCCCATGCCATGACCAAAACACCCTCCGTAAATGCCTGTCCATTAAGGCCCACTATCTGCTCTGCCGATAGATTGGTTAGTAACAAAGAGCCCGCAATAGTTATGGCCCCTAAACTTCTACCTCCCAGATAATATCCATCGGCGGATTTTTCATTTGTAGTTCTAGTGGCATACCATGCGATGATCGCTACCAATAATGTAAAGCCTATAAAAGAGCCGATGGACAGTAATTCCATAATTTTAGTTGATTTAGTTAAAGGTTTATTGTTTTTTTAATTGTACCATTCCACATGGTGGAACGGCAATGGAGACAACACCTTTTTCTAAAAAAATGCTTTTTTCCGTTATAGTGTTGCCTTGGCAATCGTAAATTACTCCATAATAATTTCCCAAATCTACACTATTTTTTAAAACAATCTGTTCTTCCATCTGTCCGTTAACGATATGTATATGGTCATCGGCCTTATTTAACTTTATGATATAATCATCATATAAACCTATAATGGTATGTTTATCCTTGCTAATTCTTTTAACCGGATAATTGGCCAGTGGTTTAGACGGCTCAAAATTTCCTTCCAAAAGAAGTGTTGCATGTGCATTCCAATAATGCGTATAAAACGAAATCATGGAAATATGTGACGCTGGTGCATTTTGTAACATTATGGATAGTTGGGGAACACCAAATAATGTATTTACCACCTGTAGCGCCGCTATTTCCAAGGGTTCTTCAAAATGCCATGTAACCATATCGGAATGCACGGCACTTTTACCACACAGCATTTTTATATCGGCTATCCTAACCCGGTTCATCGTAGCATCTCCCGGACAGTCAAAAGCCCTGAACATATTACCATATTTTCGCATGGCCGGTCCGGTATATTTTTGTCTAAATTCTATAAATACTTCAGGGTTAATAGCTTGTAAAGCATGTATAACATCCGTTAATAATCTGTCGACAGCTGCATTAATAGAGGCATAGTCCCTCCCCTCCTCCTGATTTAAAGGAGTATCTTCATACAATCTGAAATCATCTATAAAATCCAGCTTAAAACCATCCAGGTTCCATTGCGTCAAGGCATTTGCATAGGTTTCGATAAGGTATTGCCTCACTTCCGGAAAACGTGGGTCAAATACCGGTGCCCAGCGATGGTTTTCCGTTAAGAATTTTCCTTTGAACCTTTTATAGGCGTTTGATTTTTTTCCACAAAACGGAACGGAAAACCAAAGACCAACTTTCATACCCAGCAGGTGTATCCGTTTTACAAAAGAAGACATTTCTGGAATTCGATCTGGTTGCCAATCCCCGGTAAAATCATATCCCCTATTAGAATCCACCGTTTGCCAACCATCATCTATGATTATAGCTCCATACCCCAGCTTACTTGCAATCTCAAATTCCTTCAATAACACCTCTTCGTCCAGGTTTTGATGAAATTGGTACCAGGTAGAATAAAGGGGAACCTTAGCTATTGCAGGAACATATGCGGGTTTTAACGAACTATAATCCTCCCACCAAAGGGATACTTCCTTCAACGATGTAGAAAATGGAATATCCCTAGAGTCCAGTCGTAATTGAACCTTAAAATTTTTCAGGGCATATTCATATTCCATAAAAAAGGTGATGTGACAATAAAAACAATTATCCTCCTCCCGCAGGCGTGCGTTCATCTCCAATTTATTGATTGCATTGGAGCAGGCAAAGGTTAATACATTACTATCATCATGCCCAAAAAGACTTATGACCGGTGCATCTATGGATATTCGAGACTCCATGTTATCCAATTCCCAATCTGCCTGTATTCGTTTGGCAAAATCCGATGTAGGTTTCCAAATCCCTTTTACATTGATGGCGGGAATCTTCCAACGTAAGGTAATCGGCTGAGGAAACAACTCGGTTTCGTTATTGATCTCAAAATCATATAGCTGTAACCCTGCCTCATCATAAACCTTCGTCAGAGTAGACATAACAGAGGTTTCCATACCCTGAACACAAATCTCATCTATATGGCCCGTAGTTGTCCTAATAATCATTCTTTCTTTGCTTATCATTGATGTTAAAAACACTCGCTTTCTCCCCATTTTGTAGCGCTATGATCATTCTCTTTCCCGAATTATCCACTAGGGCGGCCATATGGTTGGACTGCCCTGGAACATAAAATCCGGATAATGAACTTTGAACAACGTTAAAAACAGCCCCGCTCCCTCCTTTTAAAAATATCCCGGTCAATGCATCTTGTCTGCCATAGTTTGTTTCCGCGGTAAAATCATTACCCACCAGAAGCGCATCTACATATCCATCCTTGTTAAAATCATCCACGTATATATCGTTGATGGGTGCTACTTGGCAAGCGGACGGCAAGGGCAAAAGTTTAAATTTTCCATCACCCATGTTTTCCACATAACAACTGGCAAAAACAGACGCACTTAATGTTTCATTATCCAAGTCCTGGATCTTTAATAGACTTACAAAATCAGTTTGTGCAAATTCGTCATAGGTGAGGTATTCATCTTTTAGCTTTACCAATTGCTTCATGATATCGTCCCTTGTATGTACCGGAAGTAATTTTTTACCTTTTCCCGATTCAAAATACTGCGCTAAAATGGGGTCGGGACTTCCGTTTTGGTCAAAATCCTTCTTGTACAGGTAAATAGGATGTGTTTGATCAGGTTTTACAAAAGCATTCAATCCCTGGTTACCTACTAAAAAATCGATATCGCCGTCCTTGTCGAAATCTGACGCCTTAATACAGTTCCACCATCCTTTGGTATCGATTTCCCTACCATTTTCATCGACCCATGTCATAGTTGTTTTAATTAATCGTCCCCGGCTATTTTTAAATATGGAGATAGGCATCCATTCACCTACGACGATCAAATCTTCCCAACCATCATCGTTGATATCCTCCCAAACAGCAGAAGTTACCATTCCAATTTTTGCTGCTATCGAATTTTTCCGCTCTACAAATTTTCCATTATCGTTGATCAGAACCTTGCTTTTTGGTATCGTGGGATACGCCCTTGGGACCATTCTGGCCCCTATAAAAAAATCGATGTCACCATCATTATCTATATCAGATGGGGAAATATGACCACTACTCTGAAACGATTTGGACAAGGCGTTTTTATCCTGGACAAAATATCCATTTCCATTATTGAAATACAATCGATCTTGATAGGCTTCGGAACCTTCTTCAAAATCATTACCACCACTCGCCACATAAAGATCAAGATCATTATCGCCGTCTACGTCCACAAAAACAGCATCGCTATCCTCATAGATCGAATCCAAGGATTGTCTGGGCACATACACTCCTTCATCATTTTGAAACCATACCTGTCCCGGTTCTTCTTTGCTTCCACCGATAAAAATTTCATCCCCGGGGATACCATCTATGTTGGCCACAACCAAACAAGGTCCGGACTTGGAATATTGTCTCATTAACAGATGCTGAAATATATAATCATTAGAGCTGTTTTCCTTGTGTTTAAATTTTAAAACACTGTCATCAATGGTAAACAAATAGTCTTTTTTAACTTTCTTTTCAATGGACGGCACTGCTCCTTTCCGATCAACGACCAATACTTGATCAGATGCCACTTCATAGATCAGGGATACCTTACCATCGGGCCATCTTATTTTAAGGGAATCCACCATAGACGCTTGTATACCAAAATGTAAAATTGGTTCCATGGAAGATAAGTAGCCCCGAGTTATGGATTGATACTGTGATTGTATTGTTCCATTGCTCCATATTATCGCTTTGGCCCCTATGGCATTTGGGTTTTGTTTGCTTCCATTAAGCCGTAAACGCAAATAATGTTTTGTCGTATCCACGGATACCTTGTTCTCTAGCAAAAAAGCTTTATGGTTAATATTATTGACCGCCAGATCAACATCGCCGTCCAAATCAAAATCGGCATAGGCCGCACCATTGGAAAAAGAAGCTTGCGCTTTGGTCCACACCTTGGATACATCTTTAAATTGACCGCCAGTTGCGTTTTCATAGAAAAAGTTGGGTATATATATTCCCGGAATTTCATCGACCAATTTTTTTAACTTTTGATTTCTAGCCCGGGGAGTGCCAAAAACATTGTTCTGTCTTGAAAAGTTCACAAAATCCAAATCGGTAATATCTTTTACATACCCGTTGGTTATGTAGATATCCTTATCACCATCATTATCAAAATCCATCATTATGGGTGCCCAACTCCAATCCGTACTGGAAATCCCGGACATAAACCCAACCTCACTGGTACGTAATGGAATGGAATCTATATAGCCATTGTGAAGTTGTAAAGTGTTGTGCATGTATTGGGAGGCATATTGGTTACGTTGGCTCAACAGGTATTTATCATAGTTCATGGTCCCCAACATTTTCTTTTGCCGTTGATAGTCCCATGGAAGCATATCCAATACCAGAATATCAGGTGCCGTATCATTGTTGATATCGGTAATATCAACCCCCATGGCGTTGTAGGTCCCATGCGGCAAAAATTGTTTTCCCATTTCGGAAAAACCCAAATGATTTCCGGTACGGTTATCCAGTCCTCTATTTATGTAGAGCAAATCATCTGTAATGAAATCATTGGACACATAGATATCCGGAAGACCGTCATCGTTGAAGTCGTTTAGACCCACCCCCAAACCAAAACCGGCATGATCAATCCCCATTTCCATGGATATGTTGGTATAAACGGGATGCTCCTTACCTTCGTCCCAATCATTTCGCAGTAGATAATCCTTTAAATGTCCCGGCAAGAAATTTTTAGGTATGGGAGCATTCTTGTCAATGCTCGTATTTCCATTGTGTACCAGATATACATCCAAATCCCCATCGCGGTCAAAATCAAAAAAAACGGACTGTTGCGTATAACGGCCATCGTTGAGCCCATATAACTTGGCCCGTTCCTCAAAAAAGGGAATGCCCTTATCATTTATTCCCTTGTTTACGAATAGCAGGTTATTGCAATCATCTTGGCAATTGGTTCCACCTACACTTAAGTAGATATCATCCAAACCGTCCACATTTATATCTACTACGGAAACTCCTGTTACCCAACTGGAGGTAGAAAAGCCGGATATGTCGGATACATCCTCAAAATGCAGACCACCTTTGTTCAAATATATACTGGAGGAAACCTGGTTACCAGTGAAAACAAGATCTGGAAGCCCGTCCCGATTGAAGTCTCCAACACCTACCCCGCCGCCATTGTAGCAATATTGAAAATCTACTACATTAATACTATCGTTTTCCACAATTGCATTGGAAAAGGTAATTTTTGACCGTGAAACATCTACATACTCAAATAATGAAGTTGCCTCTTCACTACTGGAATTACAGCCCAAAAGGAGGGAACCGACCAAAATAAATACAAGTGGATTTTTCAACATTCTTATTGATAAAAGGCAATATACTATTTTTAATAAAAGCCAAGTAATCCATTATCACTTGGCTTTTACGCAATCTAAACTGAAAACTTGAACTAAACTAAACTCAAAAAAATCATTTTTTTTAATACCCCGGGTTCTGTACCAGATTTGGGTTAGCTTGTAATTGTGGTACAGGAATCCAGATAAGCTCGTCTTGACCCGTTGTGAATACCGCGGTTGGGCCGGCCAAGGATTTTGGGTGCCTTCCATTTGCAATGGTGGAACCCGCTCCCAATACCTCATCTGCCAAGTCCCATCGTACCAAATCAAGGAAACGATGACTTTCTCCGGTAAGTTCCATAATACGTTCATCCACGATAGCATCAAAAACTTGTGTTTGTGACAAGCCGGGATCAAGATCGGCAATTCCCGCTCTCTGACGCACCTGATTTATAAGCCCGATGGCAACACCCGTATTGCCCTGTTCATTTTCCGCTTCTGCCAACATGAGAATAACATCTGCATAGCGGATAATCCTCCAGTTGGTACCTATGGTTTGACCCAAAACGGGTATACTTTCACGTATACCGGCAAAATAAGCTGCATATTTTTTAGTAAAATACGGTTCAACCCCCCTAGTGGCCGCTTCGGCAATATCCGCAGCAAAATCCTCGGCAAAGGGAACGCCCCCGTAACCTGTTGAGCCAGGGTAATCAAACCCTATGGTCTCATTTCTTCTTACAGTATCACCGTTATCCTCGAATACCTGAAATATATGCGGATTTATAAAGTGACCATTGTCCGGACTCAAATTTGGCGGAGCATAATCAATAAAATAATTTCCTTGCGTTCCCGTACCCGGAATATCGGACCCCCAAACAAAATTATCCTGTCCCAAGAATTGAAGTTCAAAAACGGACTCCTCGTTATTCTCATTGGATTCATCAAAATTCTCTGCATACCTTTCCGCAGGCAATAGCGCATAACTAAAGTCCGTGGTCACCGATCTCAAATCCGTGGCAGCCGCTCCAAAGTTCTCCATATATAGGTGCGTCTTGCCCCTAAGTGCCAGGGCAGAACCAGCAGTGGGTCTTCCTGCATCCTCTTCTCCCCAGGAATTTGGTAATCTGGTAGCCGCTTCGGTAAGATCGCTTATCACCGCATTGAACAAATCTGTTTGAGTAGCGGGTTCAGGGAAAAAATCCTCGGTAGATGCCGGGGTTTCCATTACTAAGGGAACATTGCCCCAATATGCCGCCAAATACCAATTGGCAAAGGCTCTCATGAAATAAGCCTGACCTAAAATCTCGTTCCGAACCATGGCATCGGATAAATTTTCTTCATTCGCCGCCTCTATGATCGTATTGGCCCTTGCTATGGTCTGGTATAACTGTGGAAACATATCCGCGGACCATCTAGATACACCGGGGACCCCCTGTAACGTAGACATTTGCGTATTGGTATCGAAGGGTACCACGTTAAAGGCATCCGAGCGCAACATAGCTCCGGTATGTACTACCCTTCCCCAGAAGAATACGGCCGTTATGGGATGGAACATTCCATTTACGGCCAATCTAAAATCATCTTCGGATTGAAAAAACTCTGGCTCGGCCACGGTGTTGGGATTGGAAAGTTCCAATTGGTCTTCATCGCACCCATTTATGGGAAAAGCCAGTCCCAATAACAGAAGAATCGCTAAAATTTTGGTTTTAATTTTCATCATCATAATTACATTTAAATTATAATACAATTTTTTAAAAAGAGACTTGTGCCCCTAAAAGAAATGTTCTTGGTCTGGGCTGCGCCCTAACGTCCAACCCCCTGCCCAAAATAGGATTGGTTGTGTTCCTAAATCCAAAAAAGCCGGTATCCGCATCGGCCTGTGCACCAGAAGTGGAGCCAATTTCAGGATCATATCCCGAATAGCCGGTAATGGTAAATACGTTTTGCATATTAAAGAAAATACGTGCATTCTTAACCCACTCCGAGCTATCAAAAAGGCTACTTAGATCATACCCTATCTCCAAAGTTCGTAAACGCAGATACGAACCGTCTTCCACAAAAAAATCGGAAGGCAATTGGTTTCCTGCCGGACCACCTGCGGCTGCGGCCCTTGGTACATTGGTGTTTTCGTTTTGTCCAAGGACAAAAGAGTTCCTTACTAAACCAAACTTGTTATCATCCGTGAAGAAGACACCAAAAAACTTGGTGACATTATAAATTTCATTTCCCTGTACCCCATTAAAGGAAAGGGCAAAATCCCATTTTTTATACGTACCGTCGAAATTGATACCATAGGTAAAATCCGGTGTGGGATCCCCTAGGTTCACTTGATCGTCCGTTGTAATCTGTCCGTCCCCATTTACATCTACCCTTCTAAAGTCCCCAGGTTGCACCAAGCCCCTTCTTGTAGGGTCGTTCGCCAAACCGGGGTCGCTATCTATTTCCGCCTGACTTCTATAAATACCATCGTTGCGGAACCCAAAAAAGAAGCCTAACGGATTACCTTCTTCAAAACGATTCACCCGCGTCTGTTCTTCATTAATGACCGGTCCCAAAATTGGATTTGGTGCCGTAGTAAGTTCATTGTCAATAGCGGAAAAGGTAAGCCCTACATTAAAATTAAAGTCTCCATCGCTTCGGTTGTTCCAATTGGCTTGCAATTCAAATCCTTTATTGTTGATCGAAGCAGCGTTTTGGATAACCGGATTGGCAGAACCTGTAGTGGAGGGAACGTCCACTGCCAATAAAACATCATCGTTGTCCCGAGAGAAATAATCCAAGCTTAGATTCAACCTATTGTTAAAAAGAGCGGCATCCAAACCAACATTGATGGTCTTGGCGGTCTCAAAGGTTATATTTTCGTCTACGAGCGATGTAATTGCAAAACCTTGGTCCGGTGTACCGCCAAACGCTACATTGGAAGATATACCCAATACGGATTGAAATACGAAATCCCCGATATTCTGAGATCCGAGTTCTCCATATCCACCTCTAAATTTTAGCGTATTGACGATTGATTCCTCTGGCCAAAAATCCTCGTTACTGATGATCCATCCCACTGAGAAGGAAGGAAACACATCGGAGTTTAAATCATCTAAGGAAGAAAAGCGGGAGGTGGCGTCCCTACGTACGATACCCGAGAATAGGTATTTATTATCAAACTTGTAATTTATACGTCCAAAAGCTGAAAACAGACGAGATAGCAATCTGCCACCCCCGGTATTCTGTACCAAATCCGCAAATCCGGCTACATTTCTAATATTATTGCTAGGAAGTCCTTGAACATATACCGCCAGCGTATTATTATCCACCTGCTGACGGGCACCACCTAAAAGGATATCAAAATCATGCTTACCAAATGCTCTCTTATAATTTATGGTAGGTTCTATATTGGTGGATAAAATCTCCTGCCTTACCTCAGTGAGGTCGTTTGCATCATTAATGTTGGACGTGGCATCGGTAACGCTTTGAAAGAAAGTGGGTAAAAAAGAATTCCTATAAATGTTCCTGTAATCCACCCCTACGTTTAATTTGGCCGTTAGCCCTTCTATGATTTCGTAACTAATATTTACATTGCCCAAAAGGTTGCGCTCCGTATTCTCATCATCCAAAAGATTGGCATTTGCGAACTTGTTGGTACCCCCAACACCAAAAACATCACCATCCACCGCTTCAAAGCCACCTTCATTTTCCGGGGCAAAAGCCCTTAGTATAGGCAGTGTAGGCCCTTGGTTTCCAAAGGAAAGGTTTTGGGTAAAATCGTTTTGACTTAATAGTAAAGATTCCTCTATTTTAAATTTCCCTATGTTGAACCTACTGTTTAAACGAGCATTGAGTCTTTCGAACTCGGAACTAATAACAATTCCTTCTTCTTTATAGTAATTACTGGAGAAATAGTACGAGGAATCCTCCCCTCCCCCGGATACATTGAATCCATAATCCTGGATCGTACCGGAATTTAAGGTTAAATCCTGAAAATCGGTATCTATCCCCGGATCTACGATATCTCCGAGAAGACCATCGTTGATTCTTCTTTGATTTAAGTAAGCTATATATTCAGGTCCGTTTAACAGATCCAACGTTCTGCTAGACGTGTTTATACCGCCTCTGATATCCACATTTACGGTTGGTGCAGAATTGCCCCGACCTCTATTTGTGGATACGATGATTACACCATTGGCGGCCCTAGTACCGTAAATTGCGGCCGAAGTGGCATCTTTCAACACCTGAATATCGACAATATCCTTGGGGTTCAAAAAGACAATATCGTCTACGATAGTTCCATCTACCACGTAAAGCGGAAAAGAATTTGTTAAGGAGCTTACCCCCCTAACAAAAACGTTGGCCGGGCTACCCGGTTCACCTCCGGCACTTTCTACCTGAACCCCGGCAAGTTTTCCTTGTAAGGCCGTTGTAGGGTTCGCCGTTACAATTTGTTTTACATCCTTTGCTTTTATTTGGGCAATAGATCCCGTTACATCTACTTTTGCTTGCGAACCAAAACCTACAATGACCACTTCATCAAGCAAAGCCGAGTCTACTTGTAAACTAACATTTAAGCTTGTTTGTCCGTTCACCGCAATTTCCTGTGTTCCGTAGCCGATGTAACTAAATACTAAAGTAGCGTTACTATCTGCGCTGATGGTATAGTTACCATCGAAATCGGTCGTTACGCCGTTTGTAGTTCCCTTCTCTACAATATTTACCCCGGGCAAGGGACCATCTATGTCGGAAACTGTACCGGAGACATCAATGGTTTGTGCAGAGGTTATACAACTGAAGAGTATGCCTAGGAAACCAAAAAGTTGTTTTAGCTTTTTTTTGTCCATAAGGTTGAAATTAAGATTGATTAATTAGTTATGTGCTATGATATACTATGCTACTCAACAAATGTACTATAAATATTTACATATCAAAAAATATGGGTCATAAAATTGATTGTATTTCAATTTTATGACCCATATTTTACATAATTTGTATTATCGTGGGAAAAAACTCAATCCAGAAAGAGTTCAGAGGGAGTTCCGTCTTATGAGGTTAAACGGCATGATTACCTGTATCTTATCCCCATGCTTTACATGTTGGGCGGCCCTTTTTGCCATGTCATGAAAGTCTGTTGAAATTGTTGTGATGCCTCCAAAAACAATCTGCTTGGCTATATGGTCGTTATGGGACAGTATACCCACATCTTTCCCTACGACATACTCGTTGTTTCGGCAATCCCGTAACAATTCCCATAAAAAGGTATCGCTAATAAAGAAATATAGGTAGTCTTTTTTTATGGAACCTGGTTCATATTTTTTTGCTACCGACCCTTTGATGTCATAATCCGTTAAAAATCGATTAAAGGCATTGCGCACCCCCACGGGATAATCCATATTATCACTAAAAAAAAGTTTAAACTTCTTATATTTTTTAATCGCGGGCAATAGGTTGACCAATTTACTATATGTAGTTTCTTCAAATTCCTGGGAGATATAGGAGTATTCCTTGGGCATGGATATAAAACGGTCTACAATAAGTAATTTTTGAGGTGCTATACTTTCCAGTAACGGACGAATTTTGGGGTTCGGAATGGGTGCCACAACATACATACCATATCTTCCTTTTACATTGGCAAAGATGCTTTCAAAAATTGTTAAGTTGTTGTGATGAAAAAAAACATCTATATGAAAACGTTTGCCCAATTCTTTTCTAAAGGTATTGTAGAATTCTTCTTGGAAACGCTGAAAAGAAAAGAGCAACAAGGCTATTTTACGGGTTACCTTTGTTGCTTGACTAATAATAAAGTAGCCTTTTAGTTTCTTGGATTCCACCAAGCCACGTTCCTTGAGTTCCTCATAGGCTTTTACTATGGTCTTTCTGGCATACCCCAATTCACCTACCATATTATTTATGGAGGGAAGTTGATCGCCAGTGGTAAGAATACCATCGTCAATTGCCTCTATTACCCCATGCACCAATTGCTCGTGTTTGGATAAGGTATTTACCTCTTTAAGCTTGTTTATCTTTTCTATCAAGGACATATGCTATTCCGTTTCGGTAAGAAGCACATAATATTACAAAAAATTAGAGTACTATGATTTAATAATTCGTTTAAAACCGGATGTAAACCTTGCACGTCTATGGCCCTCATCAACGAAGACCTGCTACCATAAAATCTATTTGTACTCCGGAGAGTGTACTTAATTGAAATCAAAAGATAACCTTAAAAATACCGGAGAGTTTGGCGGTGCTTCAATCCATGAATGAACCATCTACAAACCTAATTGCCTTGCTATTTTTTTTTCATCAAGATTGGAGATCAAGTCTACCACATTAGGGTACCAATTTTCGTGATATCCAAGTTCAGGTCTTCTTAGTTCGGAAATGGCGTCTTCTTTTGACCAATTTTCAAAGACTACACGATATGCCGCCATCACCGCACCGGTCCTATCCGATCCGTGCCAACAATGGACCAAAACCGGTTTTTTTGCCGTATGGATCGCCCCTAACGCCTCAACTAAATGATTTTCGGTAATTTCCGCTGTTTTTAG
>JBCBZE010000302.1:0-4401 GCA_039815505.1 Bacteroidota bacterium
CAGTGTTTTAACAGGAAAAATAGTATGTAATCAAATAAAGCCCCTATTTCTTGCTTCGGTAATCAAGGCTTGATCGTTTTGCTTGTCTATGCCAAACAAGGTTTTTAGATGTCTTTTCCTATTCTCTATGCCGGCCAGGGAAAGTGAGATAAAGTTCACCATATCCTTGGTCTTGGTGCCAATGGAAAGGTAATACAATAATTTTTTATCATTCTCGTCCAGCGATATATCATTGGCCATTTTCTTTCGGATCGCGGCCAAGGCCTTTTGGGTGTAGTAAGGTGGGTTGGTCATGACGGTATTCACCATGGCTTCCAAAGATTTCTGATCTATTTCGGATTTTACCATATACCCCTCGGGATCCACGGATTTAAGAATACTGTTTATGCGGTAATTATCACTAAAGGAGGACATAAAGACAATTTTGGCCTCTGGCATTACCTCCCGTGCCACGATGCCCAGATCTTCCCCGGTACGTATGGGCAATTCCTGTGAGTTGGATAGTTGTATATCTAACAGGATAATATCGTATTTAAAGGATTTGGCCGCTTCCTCGATTTTTCGTTTTCCGGTATCAAAGCTTTTTGCCGTGTCCACATGTATGGTATATTGTTCAAAAGGGGCGTCTTCCAGAATAAACTTATAACCAATGGTGGTCATTTCGTGATCGTCTACCGCTAAAATTCTAATGGTTTCCATAGATAGTGCTATTTATGCTTTTTCTAAAGTAGGTTCTTGTTCCAAAACGTCCTTGTTGGGGTCGGACGTTTTTTCAAAAGGCACCAATACGGTCACCGTAGTGCCTTCTCCAACTTTACTTTTAATGTCCCAAGTACCGTTTATTTTCTGTATTCGGGAGGTGATGTTCTTTAATCCTATGCCTCGTTTGCCTTTTTTGGTATCAAAACCAACTCCGTTGTCCACCAAGGATACGTTGATGATATTGTCCTCGGTCTCGAAATTGAGGACCACTTCGTCCGCCTTGGCGTGTTTTACACAATTTTGCAGACTTTCCTGTATAATACGGTACAGGTTTATTTTTACTTCTCCGTTCAGTTGATCCCAATCCATACCATCATCGTAATAGAACTGGCATTTTATATGGGCCGTATCACTTATCGTATTTAAAAGATCTTGAATGGAGTTGATAAAGTTATGAATTTTTTGATAGGAAGCATCGTTCAATTCATGCGAAATGGTACGTACTTCCTCTTGCAGTTCCTGTAATTTACTCAGCACCTCCGTGCGTTGTTGAATGGCGGTCTCCGTGGTCTTTTGGTTCAGGGCCAACAACAATACCCGTATGCTGTGCATTTGGCCCACCACACTATCATGCAGTTCTTCGGAAATTCTTTTTTGTTCGATCTGTTTGCCTTCTTCTACCTTTTTCTTTTGGGACAGCATCAGATTAAAAATTTCCAGGTTGTTTTCCTGTTGTTGCTGTTGAAATTTTAAGCGTTGGTTCTTGATCCGTTGGTATACAATGACCGATACGGCACCGGCCAACAACAAAAGTCCGGTGGCGATACCGATCCATAGTTGGCGTTGCCGGGCCAACAGTTGGTTTTCGGCAATAAACTCATCGGTCTCAAAACGGATACGGGCAAATTTGTTACGGGTCTTACGTTCCGCGGTCTGTAAACTATCGTTTAAGGTAATATATTCTTGTGAATATGTTGTAGCATTTTTAGGGTCTACCTGAGTAAATAACCTTAAAGTTTTTAACAGGCGATTGTTATTACCGCTTCTTACAGAAAGACTTTTAGCAACTTTTGTATAGGTCAAAGCTCTGGCCGTATCCTTCGCATAAAGATGGTATTTAGCAAGATTGTAATTGCTAATAGCCATACTGGAATAATCGGCTATACTGTCCCATATATGCAATGCTTTTTGCAATTGATTATGTGTGTTGATCGTATCTCCGGATTTAAAGCTGTTATAGGCCAAATTATTTAGTGCCCTTGCATATAATCCCGCATTCTTAGCGTACAAACTATCATATGCCAATACCTGTTTAAAATAGGGAATGGCCTTTTTATATTGTTCTTGTTCCTGATAAACCACTCCAATATTGTTCAACGTAGTTAACCTTAAAATGTTACCACCTTGGATTTTTTCCAAATACTCCAAAGCCACTTCATGATATTCAATAGCCCTGTTGTAATCTTTCAAACGATTCGAGACTGCTCCAAGATTATTATAACAATTATAGAGTCTTTTATACTTTTTCAAAGGTTTTAATAATTCGATGGCCCGTATAGTGGTGATTTCACTACCGGTATAATCCTTTGCTGCACCTTGTTCCACCGCCATATTATATAACATTCGACCAGAAAAATAATTGTTTCCAATGGCCTCGTATAATTTTTGGGCTTCTGAATAGTTGTAATAAGCCAAATCTCTAACTGCTCGTTTCCTATAGAAAGTAGCCAAATCCCAATGGGTTTCCGCCATTGCATTGGAATCATTTACTTGTTCGGCAAACTCTGTAGCTTCTTGATTAGTCCTTATAAAAGATATGGAATCATTTAATTGAAGGTATGCCAGGGAAAGTTTGGAAAAAAACTTAATTTTTAAGGAATCATTGGGATAGAGCAAAGTCTTGTTATATGCTTGTTGTAATAGTCTTTTTCGAACTGCAATTGGGAGATTCCTATTCCTTCCTTTTTCTATCCAACTAAAAATGCTATCACTTTCTATACTAGTATTTATACGGGCCTTTTTATCCTTGGAATTCTCACAGGAAGAAAAAAACAAAGAAAAAAAGACAAACGCGATAATTCCAAGCCTTAAAAAGAGATTTGAAGTATGTAATATGGTCATTACTACAAGATAAAAAAAAAGAGCCTTATATAGATTGATTAAGGCTCTTTTTTATAGGCTTAAACACTATTTATCATTCTCTGTCATCAGATTTTATCTCCTCTTCTGATGCTTCTATGTCAAACAAGGCATCGGTCTCTGCCGTGCTTTCACTTTCACAGGAAATTAAACCCATACTAAATAGGACTACCGCTAAAATACTTGCTACTTTTTTCATCTTCTGTTTGTGTTTTTGTGTTAGTTAATTACGTGCTTAGTAATTCTGGGACTAAACTATGAAGGAGAGATCAGCGGGGAGGGCTGCCAAAAAACTTGTTAGTGAACAGTGGGAATTTGAGAGTATTGCTACTGTTTCTGTTAGAATTCTGTTAATTTAGGGTAGAAATGGTATTTTTCGCCAATATATTTTTTAAGCTATCCACATTCTGTTTGTAGGATTTGGAGAAGGGCAATTGCTGGTCCCCATTTTTTAGGGAGCAAATAGATTTACCATAATTGATCCGGGACACATAATTGGTATTGATGATATAACTCTGGTGCACCCGAATAAAATTATGGGGCAATTTTTCCTCAAAACTCTTTAGGGTCTTAAAAGCGCTTACCGTGCTGCCGTCCTTCATGATAAAATCCGTGGCGTTGTTGTCCGCTTTTAAGTAGAGTATCTCATCGGTATCCAGATAATGGAAGTCCTTATAGGATTTTAGGAGCAGGGTATGGGAGGACGTTTCCTTGGGGGCAATTTTTACCAAGCGCAATAAGGATTTACGAATGTCGAATTCATTATAAGGCTGAAGCCAGTAATCAAAGAAGTTATTTTTTATGGCGTTATACGCGTAATCCTTATTTTTTGCAATGCCTATAAAAAGGGGCAGGGTGTTCATATATTGATGTAGCTCCATGACCATCTGGAAATATTCGGCGGCCTTATCGTTAAGGTTGATAAAAACTACATCCGGTAAATGCTTTAGAATACCGTTAAGGCCATCAACACTGCCCTTGGCCAAGCCGGCACATACAAACTCCCCGTAGCCTTCCAAATGGTGCTGCAACTGCAGGTTGGAAGTGGCGTCCGAGTCTATGATGGTGTATGTGTATTCCATGAGCTGAACTTGTTAAACAAAATTAGAAAGAGTAAATTAGAACCCACTACATAAAAACCATAGAAAAACTACGGTTTTTCTACGTAATGCACTGAAAATGAATAGTTTTGAAGGTTTTTTCCTTCAAAATGGAAGCGAAGGCGAAAAATTTAGTCTTCCGGGACAAATTCATAGGCCCCGATATCGGGCAAAATCGTTCTGCTATTTCCCAAGATATCCAAGGGTACACCAAGGGCGGATAAAGGGTCCGCACCATCCAGGGCATCCGATGTTTCCCCGATCCTAAAATCGCTGTCGCGTGTGTCCATAAACTCCGTATTCCCGTTAAGTAGCACGGTATTGTAGAACTGTTGATCCTCAAAGTTGAACAATGGATCGTCCCGGAACTGCCCGCTGTTGTCCCTGAATTTGAGCAGGCAATGACTAAAATTAAAATTAAAGGCATTGGTACCATTGTCCAGCAACGATAGTTCCAAGG
>JBCBZE010000052.1:0-13727 GCA_039815505.1 Bacteroidota bacterium
ATGGACCGCAAATGCATATGTATCAAATGAGTACGATTATTTCTCTATAGGTTTCGGAGGGGGGTATACCCGTATGTTCAATGAAAAAAACACGGAAGTCAGTGTAAATGCGCAAGTGTATTTTGACCAATGGAACCCGCAATTGCCCATAGAATTACGTGGGGTCTTTTTTGATGACCGTATCATAGGAAATGGTACCTATGCGCCTGTTTTTAGAGAGTTTGAGACCGAAAACCGGAATTCATATGCCCTATCCCTTTATTTTTCCCAGATTTTGGGAAAGAAATTACAGGGGGCCTTATTTGCTGATGTAATATCGCAGAACGGTCTTTTGAGCACTCCATTTCAGCGGGTGTATTTTGGGGATGTCAATGATTTTTTCATAGATGATTTTCAGTTGGCCGATGATGTGGAACGACTTCCAGATAGTAGATTTAAAATTCCTGTTGGTGGGCGTCTAAATTATTATTTAAACGATATTGTCATTTTAAGGTCATACTATAGGTTTTATTCGGATAATTGGGGCATAACGTCACATACCGCAAGTTTGGAAGCTCCGATCAAGTTAAGCGACAAATTCACTTTGTACCCTACCTATCGTTACTATACGCAAACTGCAGCCGATTACTTTAATGAGAAAGAAGGGGCCCTTTCTACTTTTGAGTTTTACACATCAGATTATGACCTTTCCAATTATGATGCACATCAATACGGAATGGGCGTTCGGTATAAAGATATATTTACCAATGCCAAGGTATTCACCTTTGGATTAAAGACCATAGACCTTCGTTTTAATCAATATGATCGGAGTGACGGACTCAATTCCTTCATCGTCACCTTGGGAACTACCTTTGTTGGTAATTGACATACGGTGATTATGACCGTAATCCCTTAAAAAAACTTGGTGTGTATGTCCAAGGCATCATTGCACAAATTACTTTCAAAAAAATCGTAAATTCGCAATCCAAGTGAAGTAAGCTTATGATCGACAAGTTGAACATTGTAAAACAGCGTTTTGATGAGGTTTCCGATCTTATTATCCAACCGGATATTATATCAGATCAAAAACGCTATGTACAATTGAACAAAGAATATAAAGATCTTAAAATCCTAGTGGATAAAAGAGATCAGTACGTGGCATTGACAAATAACATTGGCGAGGCCGAGGAAATTATTTCGGATGGAAGTGATGTTGAAATGCTGGAAATGGCCAAAATGCAACTGGAAGAGGCCAAAGCGGCCTTGCCGGCCTTGGAAGAAGAGATTAAATTTCTTTTGATTCCCAAAGATCCGGAAGATGCTAAAAATGTAGTTGTTGAAATCCGCGCGGGAACCGGAGGGGACGAAGCCAGTATTTTTGCCGGCGACCTTCATAGAATGTATACCAAATATTGTGAATCCAAAGGTTGGAAAACCAATGTGATAGATTTAAGTGAGGGTACCAGTGGTGGATTTAAGGAAATACAGTTCGAGGTAACGGGCGAAGACGTTTACGGGACATTGAAGTTTGAAGCGGGCGTACACAGGGTACAACGTGTACCGCAGACCGAAACACAAGGAAGGGTGCATACCAGTGCGGCAACTGTGATGGTACTTCCGGAAGCCGAGGATTTTGATGTGCAAATAGACCCTAAGGATGTGCGTATAGATTTCTTCTGTTCCTCTGGCCCAGGAGGGCAGTCCGTAAACACTACGTATTCCGCCGTACGCCTAACACATGTGCCTACAGGATTGGTGGCACAGTGCCAAGACCAGAAATCCCAACACAAAAACAAGGAAAAAGCGTTTAAGGTACTGCGCTCACGATTATATGACCTGGAGCTGGCTAAAAAGCAGGAAGAAGACGCGGCTAAAAGAAATTCACAGGTGAGCAGTGGAGATCGCTCCGCTAAAATCCGCACCTATAATTACCCTCAGGGCAGGGTCACCGATCATAGGATAGGACTTACCCTTTATGATTTACAAAATATAGTCAACGGTGATATCCAAAAGATCATAGATGAGTTGATGTTGGTAGAGAATACCGAGAAGTTGAAAGAGGCATCGGAAATTTTTTAGATATAGGACCACCAAGCAATTCAAATGACCACCCAATTCCTAATAGAACAAATTCACTTAAAGAAGTCTTTCCTTTGTATAGGTCTGGATACGGATTTGGATAAAATTCCAAAACATTTGTTGAAAGAGGAAAACCCTATATTCGCCTTTAACAAAGCTATTATCGATGCCACGCACCATTTGTGTGTAGCGTACAAACCTAATATAGCGTTCTACGAAGCCTATGGCATTCAGGGTTGGAAGGCCTTGGAAGACACCATAAATTATTTGAACGATCAGTATCCCGAAATTTTTACTATTGCCGATGCAAAGCGTGGAGACATTGGTAATACATCTACCAGATATGCCCAAGCTTTCTTTGAGGATTTGAAGTTCGATTCCATTACCATTGCTCCATATATGGGGAAGGATTCGGTAGAACCCTTTTTGGCGTTCAAGGATAAACATACGATTCTTTTGGCCTTGACATCAAATGAAGGGGCATCTGACTATCAAACTAAAATGGTGGAAGGCAAAGAACTGTACAAGCAAGTACTGGAAACCTCAAAAGCGTATGCAAATGGAGAGCGGCTAATGTATGTAGTAGGGGCAACAAAAGCGTCATATTTGGCCGATGTGCGAAAGATAGTGCCCAATAGTTTTTTATTGGTTCCAGGAGTTGGCGCGCAAGGCGGAAGTTTGGAAGAGGTATGTCGTTATGGGATGAGCGATGACATAGGGCTTTTGGTAAATTCCTCTAGAGGAATTATTTATGCCTCCAATGGATTGGATTTTGCCAAAAAAGCGGCAAGCAAGGCGTCCGACCTTCAAATACAGATGAACCGTGAAATTAAAAAACTGATTTAATTTTACATTAAACTTTCCAATACCTTTTTTATTTTTTGTGCCTTTTGCTCAAAAAATTCACCCAATTGCGTATCTATATATTTTATATTGGAGGCTTTTTCCATAAAGCTCTGATATTGATATTCTAAAAGTGTTATGGCATGTGCCCCGGAAGTAATCGGTGTAACTGTTCCTACTCTACAATATTGCTTTTCCATCGTCAAAATCTTTGTTCTTACAAATATACGGCCCAAAACAGCTTTTAGATGTTGGTGAAAGCGTCTAGTTATCTAAAAATCAGGTGTTTTATCTAATTTTTAACAAAACAATCGATATGCGGTGAAAAATTCCATAACAGCCGATACCTAACCTAAGATTTTGAAAATTGGGTTTTATGCTAAAAAATAGATTACTTTAGTTGCTTGTTAAAGAATTAGATTACATTTATAAAAAATTGACTATTGCTCAACTATTCCACCCATCTTCATAAGACATCCGTAAAATGGGTAACCTTTGTACATGGTGCAGGAGGGAGCTCTTCTATTTGGTATAAACAGGTCAGGGAATTTAAAAAGCATTTCAATGTGTTGCTTTTAGATCTAAGGGGCCATGGTAACTCCAAACCTAATTTAAAGGATGCTTTTAGCGATAAATACACCTTTGACTCCATTACCGATGATATTCTTGAGGTCATTGAACATGAAAAGATTGAAAAATCACATTTCATAGGTATTTCCCTAGGAACTATCTTAATACGCAATCTTGCGGAGAAATACCCGGACAGGGTAGAGAGTATGATTATGGGAGGTGCTATTATGAAGTTGAATTTTAGATCGCAGGTTTTGATGCGTCTTGGTGTCGTTTTCAAATCTATTGTACCTTACCTATGGTTGTACAAGTTTTTTGCTTTTGTGATTATGCCCAATAAGAATCATAGGGAATCCCGTCTCTTATTTGTTAGGGAGGCTAAAAAACTGTATCAAAAAGAGTTCTTACGTTGGTTTAAACTAACTTCTGAGATTAACCCGTTGTTACGTTTTTTTAGGACCGTTGATATTAAGATACCTACGCTGTACGTTATGGGCAGCGAAGACTACTTGTTTCTGCCTTCAATAAGAAAGGTAGTAGCGGCCCATGAAACTTCCGAACTGTACGTTATCGAAAAATGCGGACACGTGGTAAACGTGGAGCAACCCAAAATCTTTAACGATAGCGTTATAGACTATTTGATCAGGGTTTAGCGCTAAAAATCGTAACTTATGGTTAAACATCTTCCTCATGAAAGAGTATATATGGCTTTGTTTTCTTGTATACGGAAGCTTTATCATGAATGCACAGGACGGGGCATGTGCCTGTTGTACGGCTAACCACCATGCATTTGATTTTTGGATCGGCACATGGGAGGTTACCAAGCCCGATGGTTCCCCAGCGGGCAAAAATACGATCGAAAAGATAGAAAACGGATGTATACTTAAGGAGAACTGGACAAGTGCCAGTAGTGGCTACACGGGAACAAGTTATAATTTTTTTAATCTAAAAACGGAACAATGGGAGCAGACCTGGATAGATAATTCTGGGGCGCATCTATATTTAAAGGGAAATCGAAAGGACAATCAAATGATACTCTCGTCAAATGAGTTTACCCATACCGATGGAAAAGTGTATATCAATAGAATTACATGGACATTGAACAATGATGGTACGGTACGTCAACTTTGGGAATTGGTGCAAGGGGATAAGGTCGTAAACGTTGCTTTTGATGGATTGTATGTAAAAATAAACTAAGGAGTTATAAAGTGGCTATGTAAATTGCAGCTCTGAATTTTTTTGATAGCTAATTCAAATAATTACCCTAAAAAATGAGACAGAAGTTTTTTTTAGCAGTAAGTTTTCAGAGCTGCTTTACATTTGATCAGGTTGTTTGTTCAAAGTAAGGGCCTATTGACGTTTTTTTGGGAAAGGCTTATAAATATTTACCAAGCCGATGTAAGCTTACGCCCATTTTACCGTTTTTTTGGCTAGGAATTGTATATCATATGTATTCAGAATCCGTGCGTAATCTATCTTTGAACTATGTTTTAATAAAGTAAAAGTCAAGTACCTTAACAAGGTCTTCTTTTTTATCAAATTTTAGTTTTTCCTTCTTAAGGAACTTTTCCATAGTACCATCTTTGTCCATAAAAGTTTTTAAAAAGTCTTTTTTCCTTCTTGGGATTTCTATTAATTCTTGGGATTCGGATTTTGAGAAGGCCATATAAAACTTGCTTATACCTTTTACAAATTTCGCCGGAACTTCTTGGTCGTAACTACTCTTGGCGGGTTTTTTGGGAATGTAGCGTATTCGCTCCTTGAAATAGAGCGCGTAGTTTTCAGTAGCATGTATTTTTTCAAAAAAAGAAGTTTTTATATCCCCGTTCTCATTCTTAAAACGTTTGGTCTCGTATTCTTTTTTTGAGCCATCAACTAGTTTAATGGTATAATCATAGGATTGGGATAATGACATAATTGTACCGTCTTCTTTTCTGATTTCTATGCTGTTTTCTATCAGATTGAATCGAACTGGTTGTACCTTACTTATGCTGTTTATTTTTGCCAAAACAAATTCTTCGTTCAGGTAGCGGGAACCCTCGGCATTGTCGTACTCGGGATTGTTGATTCCAACAAAGAAAACCAGCTCGTTAAAGGATTCTGTAGTGTTTCTTACAATTTGCGCAGAAATGTGGGAGGCAGGTATTATCAAGAATACAATCAATAGTTTTTTCATAACATTTTGTTTTGCAACTAAAACTTAAAAACCACCCTAACCAAGTATTAGTTTAGGGCGGTTCTCATCTCAAATATAAATAACACTAAAAATTAGAAATTACCTGGGTTTTGGGTAATGTTGGGATTATTTGTAAGTTCATCATCCACTATGGGGAAAATGACCTTGTCCGCACCAGGAGCGGATTCAGGTCCGCCGCCCGGGCGTAGATTTCTATTGTTGCGCAAAAGATCCATTCTTCGTAATCCCTCAAAACAAAATTCTTTTCTCCTTTCCAAGAGAATGGCATCTAGATCAACAGATCCAAGGTTAGGGAGTCCAGCTCTATTCCTAACCGTATTTACATCGTTCAAAGGCGTGTCACCAATAGATGTACCTCCCCGTAAATTGGCCTCGGCTCTTATTAAATACATTTCTGCCATCCGCAAGACCATTCCATCAGAGGCATTGTTTACTACATCTGGATATTTGGTAGTAAAGAATGTAGCGGTACCTCCTGCATCCGTGGCGGCAATCGAAAGTTCATCAAACCTTCTATCGCCGGTAATCGTGTCTCCAACGGCAAATCCGAAAGCGGTCAACAAATCGGAGCTAAAAGGAGCATCTCCACGACCACCTGGTGCAGCATTGTAAAAGTTGGTGTACACTTCATCCGAACCGGGAACGGACTCGTCCTGTGGGCCGTCTGTGGGTGTATTGATTACTGAGAATATGTTTTCCGATGATCCTGGATTGTCATCATAAAAATCATAATCCGCTGCCAAACTAAACCTTCCTGCGGCAATTACCTGATCTGCAAGGTTGGCGGCCTCTGTCCATTGTTCCCTATATAAATATAACCTGGCCAAAAGTGCACGGGGCGCATCATTGGTAGCCCTAAATTGTGAACTTGCGTCTGGAAGTACCGGAATCGCATCCAATAGATCCAGCTCTATCAATTCATGTACTTCGTTTACGGTAGAACGCGGCAATTGAAATTCCGAAAGGTCCACTTCAGGTGAAAATGGGATAAGGACCAGAGGAACTCCTAAATTGGTGCCTCCATTAAATTGAAAAGGCTGAGCGAACAAATTTACCAATTGAAAATAGGTAACTGCCCTTAGAAATTTTGCTTCTCCGATAAACTGAGCTTTTTCTTCTTCGGATAAATCCGGTAAATCCACGTCGGGAAGGTTTACGATGATATTGTTTGCAGCTCCTATGAGTTCATAACCATCTAACCATATATTGTCAATGGTCGTGTTCGTTGCCAAGGTCTCGAACTGATCTACTTCCTGTAGGCTGGTAAAACTTCCAACAAAATTGACGTCATCGGCCATAAAGTCAGAAATTAATTGTGGGTTTCCATTTAAATCCCCACTTTGATTTTTACTGTAGATACCTACTACTGCACCGTTAATAGACCCTCTTGTATCAAATACTGTTTCAATTTCAACACTATCTTCCGGAACAACGACCAATTGATCCTCACATGAGAAAAAGGTGATGATTCCGAAGAGGATTACCAATGTTTTTATTGTTTTCATTGCTTTCATTGCTTTATTATTTTATTAAAATGTTAAACGGGCTCCGAATGAATAGGATTTTGCCTGTGGCGCCGTAAAGAAAGATTCCCCTTGAAATCTAGGGTCTATGTCATCTGTTACTTCTGGATCTATACCGTCCAACTCATCCTTTTTTAGGGTAAAAATATTTGTTGCGGTGGCATAAAAACGTAAACCTGATATGAATCCTCCAAGGCGCTCTAAGGCTTTTTCAGGAAGATTGTACCCCAATGTTATATTCTTTATCCTAAGATAGGATGCATCTAGTTGCTGTTGTGTAGAGCGCTGGTTAAATGCATTAAAGGTTGAACTATTGGGACTAGGTAAAAAGGCATTATCACCTGGTTGCCTCCAAAAATTCAAGTTTTGCGTTCTAATGTTTACAATACCGCCTATGGCATCGGCCCCATCAAAAAACCGCAACCCATCGATAACCACATCGTTACCATAGGAATAATTCATTAGTACGGATAGGTCCAGGTTCTTATACCTAAAAGTATTGGTCATACCTCCCGAGAAGTCGGGTAGAGGACTCCCCGTAACAACTCTGTCTCCTGAATTTGGTGTAGTAGTGATGTTCCCGTCGACATCTAGCCACTCCGCATCGCCCGTCTGGGAGTTGATGCCTACATAACGGATCAAGAAGAAATTGTTCAACGACTCTCCCTCAATGGCGCGTTGTATAGGACCGTCTATTATTCTTCTTCCCTGTGCATCTGTAGCAGCATCATCGTTTAGCCTGATAATCTCATTTTGTATAGTTGCCAAATTAAAATTGGTACGCCATTCAAAATTATCCGTACGTACGTTTACCGAGCTCAATTCAAATTCCCACCCTGTATTTTCTAATTCTCCAACGTTCCTACTTATAAAGCGAAGACCTGTTTGTGGAGGAAGCACTTGATTAAGTAGTAAGTCGCTCGTATTTTTTTTGAAGTAGGAAACATTAAAGTTTATTCTCCCATTAAGGAAGGTGGATTTAAGCCCTATATCCAGAGTTTGGCTTTCCTCCCATTTTAAATCCGGATTTGCTGGTTGATTGGGAACTACACCAGATTCTCCATTGTAATCACCAAATCCTCCGGCATTAAACAGCCCTAAAGAAGGAAAGGTACCTAAACGATCGTTACCCACGGTACCTATACTTGCCCTAAGCGATAGGTAATCTATAAATGATACCTCTTCCATAAAGGATTCCTCTGATAGTATCCAACCTGCAGCAGCCGACCAAAAATATCCGAAACGGTTATTGGCACCAAATCGTGAAGAACCATCACGTCTTATAGATCCTTCGACCAAATATTTTCCCTTATAGTCATAGGTGCCTCTGGCAAAGAGGCCAAATAGCCTTGAAGGAAAGCGATCTCCATTAAGTATGGATGGGGTGGCACCAGAACCTATATTTCGTAATCCATCGGTTAAAAAACCCGTTGCGGAAACATTTGAACGTGTTCTCAGCGTTTCTTCATAGTTTAAACCAAGAAGGATACTGAGATTGTGATTTTCATTAAATGTGTTGGTATAGTTCAAAGTCTGGTTAGTCAACCAACGATCTTCATTTACAAAAATTTGCTGTGCGGAGCCTCCCGGGGTATTGAACTCTGCGCTTCGTATAGTCTCTTCCGTAGTTAATTTATCAACACCAAACTCGGAACGCCAAGTAAATCCTTCAAAGGGGCTCACCTCCGTAAAGGCATTTCCAATGGTCCTAAAAGTTTTTAACTCATCAATGTCCAAAGCTACGACGGCAAAAATGTTAGGGATAAAAGATCCTGACTGTGCAAAATTCCCCTCATCGTCGAACGCACGGACTACCGGACTTTGTAGAAACGCAGTCGTAAAGGGTGCATTGGTATTGTTCTCTACCCCTATACGATTTAATCTATTATTGGTAATACCAAGGTTCATTCCGGCTTTTAACCAATCGTTTACATCGGTCTCGATATTAATCCTGGCACCTGCCCTTTGCTGGTCATTACCAATAATAAATCCTTGTGAATCCCGATAATCCAGTCCAAAGAAAAAGGACGTTTTCTCGCCACCGCCCCTTACACCCAGGTTATAGTTTTGGGAGACCCCGGTACGTTGTACCCCGCCAAGCCAATCCGTTCCCCCGGAACCAAGTGCCCCAAGTCCCAAATCTTCGGGTGAGGTGGGAGTTCCATTTTGTATGGTGGCCACATCCGATCTAAACTGACGAAACTGGTCAGCAGTAAGAATGTCCGGTACATCGGTGGATTCCGAAAACTGGGTGTTTACATCCAAGGTGAGGGTAGTTTTTGAATTTCTCCTTCCTTTTTTAGTGGTTATTAGGATCACACCATTGGCACCCCTAGACCCATAAATAGATGTGGCACCGGCGTCTTTTAATACGGTCAAGGATTGAATGTCATTTGGATTTACATAGGATAAGGGATTGATATCCGTATTACCACCTCGATTAAGCGTGTTTCCTTCTGTATCCGTAATAGGCACACCATCGATTACGATCAACGGTTGGCTACCTGAATTAATGGAGTTTACGCCCCTTACCCGAATTACGGCGGCAGAACCCAATACTCCCGAGGCATTTACAATTTGTGTACCCGCACTTTGTCCCTGAAGGAGCTGATCTGCGGAAACTACTTGAAGATTTTCAATAGCTTCTTCTTTTACGAGCCCAATGTTTTGAATAATTTTTCTCTCTTCTTGGTTACCGTATCCAATAACAACCACCTCCTCCAATGCTTGGGCATCTTCCTGCATACTTACATTGATGGTGTTGGAAGCACCTACCGAACGTTCCACGGTGGTTTGCCCCAAATAGGAAAAGACCAATACATCACCTGTACTGGCTTGGATAGCATAGTTGCCATCAAAATCCGATTGTGTACCTGTAGTGGTTCCCTTTACTACAATGTTCACTCCAGGTAAAGGAAGCCCGCCTTGGTCGGTGACGATACCTGAAACTGTTTTTTCTTGTGCATATGCAAAAGATATTCCCAAAAGGAATAGCATAAACAACCATTTAGATTTTTCTTTCATACTTTGAGTTTTAATGAGTTAGTCTTTGACTTTAAAGTAAGCGGGCAGTACTGAACTTTTTTTGGAAAATGATTCCAAACGGGCACTTAAAAAATAGGTAGTGTTTGTTCCTTTTAAGAGCAAAGTTTGCAGAGCTGTCTCACATTTTAATTAGTCATACGGGTCAAAGTAAAGAGGTATTAACTTTTTATTGGGAAAGTCTTATAAACGTTTACTCAACCGATGAAAGCTTACGCTTTGTTTACTTTTCAATAGAGATAGATTTTATTTTTCAAACCCATGTTTTCCTGTTTTGGCGGAAAGCTGTCAACGATGAAACCTGGGATATATGGGTTCAGAACAATTCATGTGGGTACTATCAACGCTATTTGTATGGTGAAGAAACGGGTTTCAATAATAGACCTGTATGCCCCGTAAAATATTTATCCAAGTGGAAATGGAGCTTGTTGTGAAGGGAAATGTAAGTGCAGCCCTGAATTATTCTGATGACTAATTCAAATAATTAATTACTCTAAAATGAGAATGAAGTTTACTTTAGGAGTAAATTTTCAGAGCTGCGTTACATTGACTTAATTACAAAATCCAAAGTAATACGCTCTTGGCTTTTTTTGGGAAAAGCTTATAAACCTTTACTTTACCGATAAAAGTTTACGCTCTATTTACCATGGACAAGTTTCCAAAGGTTTTTTTTTTGATATTCCGTGGGTGTAAGATGGGTGTCTTTTTTAAAGGCTTTGTTAAAAGTTACCTTGTTGTTGTAGCCAACTTCATAGGCTATATCTATAATGTTTAAATTTTTTAAGCGGTCATTGTCTAAAATTTGTTTGGCCTCATCTATTCTATAGGCATTGATCAATTCGTGAAAGTTCATTTTAAAATGTTCATTGATCACCTGGGAGGCATTATGTCTCGTTGTATTTAATCTTTTGGCAACCAGCTCAAGGCTAATATCGTTCTCCTTATAAATTTTGTTCTCATCGAACAATCTAACAAGCGATTCCTTTAGTTCTTCGGATAGACTCTGTGTCAAACCTGAGTTTTTATACTTAAAAAACAACTGGGTTTTCATGGAATAGATACCATTAAAAACATTGGGTTGAACGTTGGCCGAATAACCTATGTACAATACCATAAGCGCCATACTTATAAGTTGCGTATTAAAGATGATTCCGGAGTCAATATTGTTGTTGATCGAAATAAAGTAGATGGCATAGGTAATAACATATAGAAAATGAATCCTATAAATATTTTTTTGCCATAATCCATTTTCCTTATCAATTTCTTTTGACCTTATGCTTTCAAAATATAGTTTTCGTATAAAGAATCCGTAACCAATGAGTGATATTAATTTTAAAGATGAAATGATCAAAAACACATAGTTGGAGTATGTTTCCTCTATAGCGGCCCTTTCTAAAAGTATACCCAACTTGTCGTCTTCGGACAAGCTATATACGGGGATAAGGTAAATAAGAAGTAAGACCGTTGGCAGCAGATGAACACTATCTTTTCTTTTAAAACGGTACTGCCTTGTTATCCTCTTAAAATAAAAATACAGTAATGGACCATACAATAAGGAAAAGGGTGTGGACATTAAATACGAGTGGGGAAATTCAAATACATAGTTGGTTGAATAAAAAACCCAGTGCAGAATAAAAAAGGAATGAATAAAGATGAAACCGCTTATTAAAACTTTTGCGATGTTATCTATTTTTTTGTTTAGATTGATTACAGTGGCTATATAAAAGCCTATGAAGGCAATATATAAATAGATGAGGGACCAGATATCAATACGGGAAGCATACTTTTCCGAGACCCTCATAAATTCTGGCGTTTCCCTTATTTCTTTAAAACCCTCATGTACCAAAAAATCTTTATCGAATTCTTTTTGTATATATTTTTCTATATAACCTGCAGCTTCGGAAGAGTTTTCCATAGCTGCATAGGTCAAAGCGATATTTCTGTACAAAGAAGCTCTTTCCAAATCTTTTTTATCCAGTAAGGAGGTATATAATTGAAGTGCTTTGGAATAGTTTTTGGACTGATACAGTTTATCCGCCTTTAACAAAATACCTTTAGGTGATTCATCATTTTTCGATAGGAAATCCTTACGTGCACCATACGGCGTAATTGCGCATACCGGTGCGCAAAGTAAGAAAGACAATATGAAGACGATTCCTATCTGCCTCATGATTGATTGATGAATTAGCAGTTATTAAATTATAGAATATACAGCCTTGAAATGTTAATTTTTTCATAAATAGGGTAATTCCCGATAAAAGTTTACCTCTTGGAGTTGGGCTGATAAGCTATTTAAAATACACATTTTTTAGCTATATATCAAGCATTTAAGGTTGGAATTGTTTTGTTGATAAAATATTATGGGATTTTCTGCCATAAAAAGAAAAAACCGGTGCTAACACCGGTTTTAAACTAACTAACTCAAAAAATTACTAACTCAAATAATTCGGTACAAAGATTTAACATTCCCCTCTTGGGAAGGTTAAGTAAACATTAGCAATTTGTAATGTTTGTCTCTAGAAGTATAACGATTAAGGTGTTGACTTATTGTATTTTAATAGGAAATATACCGTTAAATTGTTTGGATGGACACATGTCCGGGCAATTTGAAGAAGTGTATCCTAAAGAAACGGGTACGGTAAAAAAATAATATCAATAATACTGGGCCATGAGTATTTCGGTCTCTTCTTTGTTCTTAAAGACATCGAACGTTTTTCCCTGAGTTCTAAGTGCACCCAAAGCGTTTGCATATTGCGCTGCCTTTATGGGATTTTGATATTGACAGAATCCATAGGCGAGGCCACCGGCGAAAGAGTCCCCACAACCCGTGGTGTCCACAACATCTTTCATAAAAATGGATTTAATAAACTCCTTTTTAACCTCCCCACCTTCATTTCTATACAGTACACAACCTCTGGAGTCCAAAGTGACATAAAAGTAAGAAACCCCTTTTTTCAGTACATGATCGGCCATTTCGTCTAAATGGTCCGTTTTTTCCTCATCATAACTTACCATCTCGTTTGCAACATATTCATTTTTATACCAACAGGCTTGAGACTCTTCCAAATTCATTTTCAAAACATCGATATAGGGTAACCATTCATCCATATCCACCCAAAATTTTCGATAGCGGTCGCCGGCCATGCTCATAGTGGTAGTTGGGCCATGGGCATCAAAAATGACGAGGCCGCTTTTTTTTTCTTTTATATAAACCAAAGTGCTTAAAGAAATTTCAAAATCGGTTATAGGCACAAATACAAAGGCGTCCATATCTTCTAAGGGCGCTATATCTGTTGGTAGAATAGGTCGCATACAAGCGGTCTGTTTCTCTATCCTATTATTTTGGTCCATGAAGCGAAGCTCGATAACGGTGCCTTTATCATGTGCTGCGGATATATGGGAAGTATCGATATTTGGATAGGAATCAAAAAGTTCAAAAATGCCCGCTTCATCTTTTTTGTGTACCGAGGAGACCGGAACAACCGTTCCTTCTC
>JBCBZE010000107.1:0-9618 GCA_039815505.1 Bacteroidota bacterium
CAGAGGTGAAGATGCCGTTTTCAACTCAATAGCCCAAACCAATATTGTAAACCAGCTATATGTATATTGGAATGTAAGTGATGCCGTAACGCTTACCTTTGGTAACTTCAACACCTTCTTAGGATACGAGGTCATCTCCCCTGCGGCTAATTTTAATTATAGTACGTCTTATATGTTCTCATATGGACCTTTCTCCCATGCAGGATTAAAGGCCGATTTTGATTTAGGTAACGACTGGTCGGCCATGTTGGCCGTACTAAATCCTACCGATTTTACCGAGGTCAACCCTTTCGGAGAAATTTCGTTTGGTGCACAATTGGGCTATAGTGGTCAATACTTAAACTTTATTTTCGGAAATCAAGGCTTTAATGAAGTTTTAATAGACGGTGTTTTAACCGATACCGATGTTGAGTCTTTATTTCAAGTCGATTTTACAGGAGGTTTTGATGTTTCCGAAGACTTCTTCTTGGGTATAAATGCCACATATCAAGATACAGATGGGGTAGGCTTTTATGGAGCGGCGCTCTATCCACAGTTAAAGACCTCTGAAAATTTCTCTTTAGGATTAAGAGGTGAATATTTTGCTACGATGGAAGGTTTTGGTGATGTTGCAGGAATAGGTTCGGACGCCGATGGCGATGCCAATGTATTTGCTGTAACGCTTACGGGAAGTGCTACTATCGGCGATTTGATCATTAAACCGGAACTGCGTTTGGATACGGCCTCAGAAGATGTTTTTCTTGATAGTGACCTGGAATTCAATGGCAGCCTTGCTTCCTTTGTGTTGGCCGCTGTATACCAGTTCTAACAAACACGTATTAATTAGGTTGATTATATAGTTTAGTTCAAGCAATTAAAAACCCTGGCGATAATCGCCAGGGTTTTTTTATTGCTTACTTTTTAAACGCTTTAACGCCGGCCATAATTTTAGTTTGTAAGGTATTTACTTTAGGAACAATAGGACAGGAATATTTAGGGTTATAGGCGCAATATGGGTTATAAGCCGTATTAAAATCTATGAGTAGGGAATCCCCTTTTGGCACCGAAAGATTTATATAACGACCGCCCGCATAAGTCTCATCACCATTGGTTTCATCCAAAAAAGGCAAAAACAGATCTTCCCTTTGATCCTTTTCAAGTTTTAATTCCGGACTACTATAAATTTCCAATTCGTGAGCCTTGCCATTTAATCTAAAGTAGGCCACGCCGTATAGGACTTCCGCAGACTTTCTATCTGTCGTTGTAGGCATCATAAAGGGAACCGCATCGGGTGTTCGTTCCAACCTGGCCATTACCCTAAAATTGGTATCAGGTTTATAAAAATCCAATCCTTTAAAATCCTTTCGATACCTGTCCGGTAATGGAGAGGTCTCGGGATCGGAGAATTCCATGTTCAATTTTTTATGGGAGTACAAGATTTCACGAATTGCATCGACCGTATCGTTAGGAAGTTCGGCTTTTTCCCTATCGTGATATTTTTTTTTGTTTTCACAACCGGCACTTACCAGCAACAAAATATAAAGTAGCCAAAAACATCTCATATATAAAGTTTCTATTCAAAAATACAACATAGCATTTTTTTAATTAGTTTTGTTTTGACAAAATAAGAACGTGCAAATTCTATCCATTTTAAAGACGGTGAAAACGTATCCGCATACGCGGGTCAGGCGTTGTTGTCATTAAAATTGATATTATTTTAATCATAAAAAGCCCTGACGATATTGTTAGGGCTTTTTCTATTAATCCTATTTACAATGAAAGAATTATATGCAAATTATCTTAATTCTTTTAGGGGCCTTTCCCAAGAGGTCTGGTGGTTGGCACTTATAACCCTGATCAATAGGGCCGGAACCATGGTGATACCGTTCTTATCCTTATACCTAACAAAGAACTTAGGTCTTACCCTGGAAAATGTGGGCATTATTATGACTTGTTTTGGACTTGGTTCTTTTATAGGATCATGGCTGGGAGGAAGATTGACCGACATTTTTGGATATTATAAGGTAATGCTCATAAGCCTAGCTGTTACGGGCATATTATTTATAGGAATACAGTTCCTTACCGATTATAAAAGTTTATGTTTTGGCATACTGGTATTAATGATCGTTGCTGAAGCTTTTAGACCCGCTTCCTATGTGGCCTTAAGCGCTTACAGCAAACCGGAGAACAAGACCAGGTCGGTAACCCTGATCCGATTGGCCATTAACCTAGGGTTTTCCGCCGGACCTGCCATGGGTGGAATTATAATCACGGCAATGGGATATGGAGGTTTGTTCTGGATAGATGGAAGTACTTGTATTTTGGCCAGTATACTATTGTTGTTTGTTCTTCATCCCAAAAAAGCCAAAGTGTTGGACAAGGTTAAAAACAACGCTCCAAAATCCGTATATACCGATATACCGTATTGGTTATTTATCCTCGCTATGGTATTGTTCGGTTTTATCTTTGTACAGTATTTCTCTACCATACCAATTTATTACAAAGACATACATGGACTGAGCGAATACCAAATTGGTCTTTTACTGGCTATGAACGGTTTTCTGATCTTTGTCTTTGAGATGCCATTGATCAAATACTTGGAATACAGGCCATGGTCCAAAATTACCCATATAATAATTGGGCTATTCCTTGTTGGTTTGAGCTTTGCCGTGCTTAACCTTGTTTCTTGGGTCGGAATTTTGGTTATTGGAATGTTATTCATGACCCTTGGGGAAATGATTGCCTTTCCATTTTCCAATGCGTTCGCTATGGACAGGGGTAAAAGGGGTAAATTAGGGGAATACATGGCACTGTATAGTATATCTTTTTCAATCGCCCATATCTTTGCTCACAATTCCGGAATGCAATCCATTGCTAATTTTGGATTTGATACTACATGGTATGGTATCACATTCATTTGTTTATTGGGTATTTTGCTACTTTTACTGCTTAAGCATATGTTAAAAAAATCCGTTAACGACCTAAAATGAAAAAAACAGCATCCATTTTATTGATTTTTGTTCTTGTCCTTGGTTGCAACCCACAGAAAAACAACCAAGCCAAGACCACCGATCCGGACAGACAAATGCCCAAATTGGAACCTGATCGGTACAATGTGGCCTTTTTGATTATGGACGGAACCTACAATACCGAGTTTACCGCCCCCTATGATATTTTTCAACATACGCAATATCGAAAGAACATCAGGGCCATGAATACATTCACCGTAGCCAATACGTTGAAACCCATAACCACTTTTGAAGGGGTGAGGATTATTCCCGACTTTGACTATACCAAAGATTCCTTACCACAGATAGACATTTTGGTAGTCCCAAGTGCAGAACATCATTTGGATACGGATCTATTGGATTCCGCAATGATCAATTTTGTAAAAAGAATAGATGAAAATGCGCAGTTCATGACCTCTCACTGCGATGGTGCTTTTGTACTTGCTAAAGCTGGGGTATTAAACGATGTGGTCTCTACCACTTTTCCCAGTGATATTGACAAATACCGAAAGATGTTTCCCAGCTTAAGTGTAAAAGATAGCGTGCTATTTGTACACGACGGAAAATATATAACCTCCGCAGGCGGTGCCAAAAGTTTTGAAGCGGCGCTTTACTTGTGTGAACATTTATATGGCAAGGAGATTGCCGAATCGTTGGCAAAGGGATTGGTCATTGATTGGGACGTTTCCCAAGTCCCTAGGCTTATTCTTCAATAATATCATAGCGGGCATCCTTTAAATACTTGGCTACGATAGCATTATACTCCGGGGTAATCTTTAATAGCGCGGTATGTTCCAAAGCATATAACTCGGCACCATTGGTATAACCATTTTTTAATAGTTCTTCCAAATAGAACAAAGCGGTACCAAAATCCTCGTTTTTGGCATTACTGGATATTATACTTAAATAATTGGGATATTCTGTGGGGGCAGTTATAGTTTTTAACATCCAAAGAAAGTTAAGGGCCGTTTCATCCAAAGGTTTCTGTGTGTTTATAACGTCAATATCGTCTGCTATCAAAGCGTTTACAAAGCCTTTTAGTCGTTTTCCCATTTGTCTCTCTGCAATATTGATACTTTTGGTAAACTTCTCCAATTCATCCATTTGATAGCTCCACCAACCAAGATTATTAAAATTGTAGGTCAGTACATCCTCTTCCAGGTAATAAACATAATCTTCCTTAAGCAAAGACTCCTTAAAAAGCGCATTGTTTTCATTTCGTTTTCTGCTCCTATATAATTTTTCCTTTTTTAAGGCCCGTCTACTTTCCTTTAAGGAATCCAGGTTCTTATGAACGTTATAAACCGATAGCATATCTCCCAATACATCATCGGCAGCTAATAGTTTAGCAGAGTTCTTAAATCTTCTTACCTCATTAAGATGTTTTTCGTAACTATGGTTTATATACATACTATCCTTTGCGACATGACCTTTTGCCATGGAGGACAGCGTAAAAATTTCTACCGCACTGTTCAAGTATTTTTTAGGGGGCCATTCATGTTCCCCATCAAAAATCAATAATTGATTTTTGAACTTCCGCTTGTTCAGCGCCTTTTCAATTTGCAACATTTCCGGATAATTATAATCTTCTTTCCCTACGATCCCTATAAAGTGAAAAGGTTTTTTTGCGTTTAAAATCTCAATATTGGGAAAACCGGCCCCACAGGCGATAACGCCGTCTATTTCTTTAATAAATGTTGGAATTATCGAAGCAAATCTGGCCCCACCGGCAAAACCTGCAGTATACATTCTACTCCTGTGAATTGGAAAAAGGGAAAATATCTTGCTTATCATTCTATCGGAAATGAGAATGTTTTTTGGAATGGATATACTATCCCGAAGGTTATTCGAAGCGGCCAGTATATAACCCTGTTGTTCGGCCACTTCCTGAAATATTCGCAACACTTGTTTTCCACGACCCTGCATGTCAAAAACAAAGAGTACTGGCCATTTACCTTCATTTTTAAAGTGTTTGGGCAGATATAATGAAAAGCTTTCGGATATGGAATCATTAACTTGTACAGCATCTATAATAACACCCTTTTTTAGGGTAAGTTGTTGGGCATTGGTATGGAAAGTAGCGGACATACCAAGGAGTATTACCAATAAAATATTCTTCATAGCTTTTGATTCATCAAAAATCCGGCCAAAAAATGACCTTATTAAAGTTAGATAAAACTATTGGCTTATTATGGATTTTAACAAAATCTAAAGATAGATCGGAACTTATTCGCCAATGAGGCCCATTTCAATACCTTCGGAGTAGGCTACTTTAATATTTTCTGTGTTGAATGCCCTTTTTATGGCCTTGTTTGCCTCAAAAGTAACTTCCCAAAAATCATCTGGTACCACATAGGGGCGAACCAACAGTTGTATGCTATGGGAATCAAACATATGAATGCCTATCTCCGGTGATGGATGGGCCAATACCTTGGGAATAGTTCCAAGAGCTTTTTCAATTACTTTTTGTACATGGGGAAAACTCTCTTCGTAGGGCATGGTAACCTCTAACTCCAGACGTATCATCCCTTTTTCAGAGTAATTGGTAACTACGGAATCCGTAATTTTTGAGTTGGGGATAATGAGGATTTTATTTCCGGGAGTCAGCACATCGGTACTAAATATGCCTATCTCTTCCACCCTTCCGAATTTATCTTCCAATTGAATCCAATCACCTATTTTATAGGGTTTTAAAGTCAATATTAAAATTCCGGACGCAAAATTCCCCAAACTACCTTGCAAAGCCATCCCAATGGCAAAACCGGCCGCGGCCAATATAGCTACCAGACCGGTTAGATCGGCCCCGATAATAGTGGCGATGATGAAGAGGACCGCACCTTTAAGCAACACACTGACCACAGAGGACAGAAAAGGACGAAGGGTTTCAGAAAAACCGGTCTTTTCCAAAGCGATCCCGACCAGTTTAACCAGCTTCTTCACAATTTTGAACCCTATCCATAGGACAAGGCCCGCCACAACAATTTTTGGCAGAAAAAAAACTACCTTATCAAGGGCTATCCTAAGATATTCATTAATTTTTTCCATGTCCATAGAATAAAATAAATAATTAAATCCCTTTCCTACAAATATTTGAATTAATTTAAACGTTCCTTTTTTCTATGGGGGCATTGGAAATGATATCCGACAAAATAATATGGGTACGCGCTTCCCCATACACAATAAGTTTATCGATAAACTTTTCCAAGTGAAATTGGTCTTTCAACACTACCTCCATAATGATATTCTCATTACCCGTTATCCGGTAACAATTTATCACTTCTTTGAAGGTCCTCACCATTTCCAAAAATGGTTTTAGCTTGCCCATAAAAGCCCTTAAGGTAATGATTGCCTTTAATTGATACCCTGTCTGCGTATGGGATACCACTGCTTTATATCCTTCTAAAATACCAAGATCTTCCATTTTTTTAATACGCTCCGCAACGGCAGGTGGGGTCAACCCTACTTGGCGGCCAATATTCGCAAATGATTCCCTTGCGTTTTCCTGTAGACACTGCAGGATGCCCCAGTTTAATTCATCAATCTTTTGATTCAAAATAAATAATCTTAAAAAATTTAATATCAAAAGTAAAAATAAAAAATGACTATTGATTACAAAGTTTAGATTGCCAAATAGTTTGTAATTTTATATGGTATAGTTGCTATTACCAAAGAAATGTCCCACAAACACCTTAGAACGGTACCTGTTTACAGAAAAGCATTGGAACTCTGCCAAATGAGTAGGGAAATTGCTTCATATGTATCTTACAATAAAGATTTATTACAGCTGTATAAATCTAATAGTCACAGGGATATTATTGCAGATTCATTATTGACCGATGCCATACTCATTCCAAAACAAATAGCGCAAGCGGAATATTCGCATTCCCTATCGGTTAGAATGAAAAGTGCTTCTTTCATTAATATTATGACAAGAAATATCCTTTCTTATTGTAACGGATTGGAAAAAGATGGTGTTAAGGAAAAAGAATATTTGAACTTATTGCGCGCGGAAATCAAGAGTTTTCGAAAATCCTTTAAGTTATGGAGACGCTCGTTCAGAAACGGTAACGATAACCCTACCTTTGGATTTAATGATTAACCTCCCTCTTATCTCGGTTTACATATTTCTGCGATACTGCCCACCTACTTGAAACAGTGCATTTGTAATTTGCCCCAAAGAACTAACCTTGGTCACCTCCATTAGTTGTTCAAAAACATTCTGGTTTTTGACCGCAGCCTCTTGTAGCTCCCATAACAATTCATCGGCAACTTTTTTATTGCGTTCTTGCAACTGTTCCAAAGTAGCTATTTGAACCTGTTTTTCCTCCTCGGTAGCCCTAATTACCTCAGCAGGTAAAATTGTTGGTGAACCCTTTGAGCTTAAAAAAGTATTTACCCCAATAATAGGATAGTCGCCCGTATGCTTCAAAGTTTCGTAGTGTAGGCTTTCCTCCTGTATTTTGGATCGCTGATACATGGTCTCCATGGCCCCAAGTACCCCTCCTCTTTCGGTAATACGATCAAACTCTATTAATACCGCCTCCTCGACCAAATCTGTAAGTTCCTCTATAATAAAAGAGCCTTGTAGTGGATTTTCGTTCTTTGCCAGGCCCAGTTCCTTGTTGATAATCAACTGAATCGCCATAGCCCTCCGAACAGATTCTTCCGTAGGTGTGGTAATAGCTTCGTCATACGCGTTGGTATGCAACGAATTACAGTTATCGTAAATAGCGTATAAGGCCTGTAAAGTGGTACGGATATCATTAAAATCTATTTCTTGGGCATGCAAACTGCGTCCGGAAGTCTGTATATGGTATTTCAACATCTGCGCCCTGGCATTCGCCTTGTACTTATCGCGCATGGCCTTTGCCCAAATTCTTCGGGCCACTCTACCTATTACAGCATATTCGGGATCAATACCATTGGAAAAGAAAAACGACAGGTTGGGCGCAAACTTATTTATATCCATTCCCCTACTGAGATAATACTCTACATAGGTAAATCCATTGGACAACGTAAAGGCCAGTTGGGTAATGGGATTTGCCCCTGCTTCGGCAATATGGTACCCCGAAATAGAGACAGAATAAAAATTACGGATCTCGTTTTGAATAAAATATTCTTGAACATCACCCATAAGCCTAAGGGCAAACTCGGTAGAAAAAATACAGGTGTTCTGCGCTTGGTCTTCCTTTAAAATATCTGCCTGAACCGTACCCCTCACCTGATTTAGGGTGCTTGCTTTAATTTCTTGATACACTTTTGGGGGTAGAATCTGATCTCCCGTTACACCTAAAAGCATTAATCCCAAACCATCATTTCCCTGAGGTAGCTCACCTTGATATTTAGGGCGAGGTTTATTCTTGTATAATGCATTGATTTTGGATTCCACATCATTTTCCAATTGATTTTCCTTGATATACTTTTCACAATTCTGGTCAATAGCAGCGTTCATAAAAAATCCAAGGAGCATGGGAGCTGGTCCATTTATGGTCATACTTACCGATGTTGTAGGACTGCTTAAATCAAAACCTGAATACAATTTCTTGGCATCATCCAAGCAGCAAATGGAAACCCCGGCATTCCCTATCTTACCATAGATATCAGGCCTGTGCCCCGGGTCGTTACCATAGAGTGTGACCGAGTCAAAAGCGGTAGATAACCGTTTTGCGGGCATGCCCAGGCTTACATAATGAAATCGCCTGTTGGTTCGCTCCGGACCACCTTCGCCGGCAAACATTCTGGTGGGGTCTTCTTCTGTCCTTTTAAAAGGGTAAAGTCCTGCGGTATAGGGAAAACTTCCCGGAACATTTTCTTGCATACTCCATCCCAACAGATCGCCCCAAGCCCTGTACTTGGGAAGCACCACTTTTGGAATTTTCATATGTGATAGGGACTCGGTATGGGTCTCTATTTGGATTTCCTTGTTTCTTACCTTAAAACTATAGATGGGGTCCTTATATCTTTGTGCCTTGTTTTGCCAGTTAAAAATAATATTCCAATTATAAGGGTCCAAATCCATCTTTAATCGGTTGAACTCCTGTATTAAAAGCAATAGGAACTCCTTGTTCTCCTCCTTCTTTGATAACTTAAGAATTTCTTCTTTGTCAATTCCATTATCCAATAAAAGGGAACCTTCCTCTATGTTCCAATAATCATCAATAACCGAAATTATAGTTTTGTATATACCATACAACCGTTGTGCAACTTCCCTTTGTGCGTGAACTTTAATGTCATACCCTCTATTGTTTTCGGCAATTTCCGATAAATAACGTGTACGTGCAGGTGGAATAACATATACCTTATCGGTCTTTTCGTTAATTATCCCAATTTTGGATTTAAGGTCGGAACCTGTTTTTTTAACAAGCGTATCCATGACCGCTTTGTACAAATCGTTCATGCCAGGGTCATTGAATTGGGAGGCCATTGTGCCAAAGATTGGAAGCTCTTCCTGATCCACGTCCCAAAGGTTATGGTTGCGCATATATTGTTTTTTCACATCCCGTATCGCGTCCAAAGCTCCTCTTTTATCAAACTTATTGATCGCTACCAGGTCTGCAAAATCCAACATATCTATTTTCTCCAGTTGTGTAGCTGCACCAAATTCTGGTGTCATAACATACAAGGCAACATC
>JBCBZE010000100.1:0-10187 GCA_039815505.1 Bacteroidota bacterium
ACCTGCATTCAGTATAATTTCCGAATGGTCCGGTAATGTTACTTCCTCCCTTTGAGCATATTGGGCGGTTATATGTTCATCCAGAGAATTTAGGTAGAAGTAAGAAACCGCAAAAATGATGGCTATTGCCGCCGCCACTCGAATGATTTTTTGAATAGGCCGTAATGCAACAACTTTTATCTCTTTGTCGAAACTGCGTTTCGTGACATCGTTTAGGGCCTTTTCAACATCGAATTCAGGTGCTTCCATCGTATTGGAAACTTCCAAGATTTTTTGGTAGGTAGTATACTCCTCGGTCTTTTTAAAAGCCGAGAGCTCCTCTTCCGAAAGCTCGTTATTGAGCCATTTTGCCAAATAATTCTCTTGCATGATTTCTATGCTTTACATGAATATAACAATCCAAAAATATAAAACCCTACTTTTTAAAATTGTGAATGTTGAGTTTTAAACTATACATATCGTCGTCTTAGTAAATATCGTCCTATTAAAACTATTTTCACCTGACACCTTTATATGCCATCAATTTGTTCCCGTAGTGTTTTTAAGGCCAAATGCATGCGTTTTTCAATGGCCTTTACACTCACTCCCTCCATTTCGGCGATCTCTGCATACTTCTTCCCGTCGATCCTATTCAATAAAAAGGTAGTGCGCTGGTTCTTGGGCAAGCTGTTCAATACCTTTTCCAATTTTTCCCGATACTGTTGTTCTTCCATCAAGAATTCCGGTGATTCGTTGGAGGCTGTATCGTTTTGCGTTTTAGCGTACTTCGTCCGGACTTTTTCCGCTTTTAACACATTTAGATATAGATTGTTCGCTATGGTATAAACATATGCCTTGGCTTTTTTTGGGGAAACCTTTGCACAGTTCTCCCAAAGTTTTATAAAAGCCTCTTGAACGGCATCGTATGCTTTTTCCTCGTTTCCATATTTATAATATATATAATTGAAAACCGTTTTGGAATTGGCTCTAAAGAGAGAAGTATATACCTCTTCTTCACATACATTGTCTAATTTGTCGAGATTCAAACGTTTGGTTTTTTCAAAGATATTTTAAAAAAATGAAAAGAAGAAGTAGGGTATTTTTTAGGAAGGTTGTTTTAGGATTGTACGAACTAAGAAAATCCAAATCGTTATGAAAAAGTTTTTTAATTACGCACTTTACGCCAGTCTACTTACCATGGCGTTGACCTTTACCTCCTGTCAAGAAGAGTTCGAGGAATTACCTACGGGAGATGAGCAAGAGACCATTATGGCCAATTCTTCTACGGCGCAGTTAATAGAGAACACCTCTTCCAATGACGGCTCTTTTGATAATATTGTGGATGGTGCCAGTTGTTTTGCCATAGAATTCCCGTATACGGTCAATGTAAACGGTATAGAGATTACGATCGATTCCAGAGAGGATTTACATTTGATCGAGGAGATTTTTGATGAAGTGGATATCGATGATGATATTTTGGAGATTCTTTTTCCCATTACCATCACTTTGGCCGATTTTACGGAAATCGTGATCAATAGCAAGGAAGACCTTCGAGAGCTTGCCGAACAATGTGTAGAAGGAGGGGATGATGATGATATAGAGTGTATAGACTTTGTATACCCTATTACGCTTTTTACGTTCGATGTGAACGAACAACAGACAGGTAATGTAACCGTGAACAGCGATAAGGAACTAAGACGTTTCTTTGCCGGATTGGATGAAAATGATCTGATCAGCATAGAGTTTCCCGTAACCTTGAAATTAGCGGATGGAACGGAGATTATTGTAGATAGCAATGCAGAGTTGGCCAATGCCATTGAAAATGCCAAGGAAACTTGCGATGAGGATGATGATGATGACTTTAACGATGATGACTTCACTAAAGAACGCTTGGATCATCTTTTGGTAGAATGTCCCTGGTTGATCAATGAAGTGAAAAGAAGCGATGTAAACCAGACCGATCAGTATTTTGAATACTTGATGATTTTTACCGAAGATGGCACCGTGAAGGTAGATGATAGACAAGGAAATATGCTAACGGGGGAATGGAGTACCAGGGTCACGGATCATGGAGCGCTATTGACGCTGGAGTTTGATGTGTTGGTCGACTTTAACCTGGAATGGTTCGTTTATGAAATAGGTGAGCATAGGATCAAACTTTTTGCCGAAGGAGGAAATAGGATCATTATGAGACAGTTCTGTGAAGATGACTTTCCAAATCCGGATACACTTAGGGATATTCTTCGCGAATGTGAATGGATTATCAAAAAAGTAAAAAACCAAGGCGAGGAAATAGAGAGATTGCTAGGGTATGAATTTAAGTTCTTACCAGAAGGGGTGGTTACCTTGAGCAACGGAACAAATACATCTGAAGGTACTTGGGAGATTGCCTTAAATAACGAAGGAGTGCTGGTATTGGCCATAAGTATTGGCGACGAGCCCGGTGTAAGCTTTGAATGGCCCTTGCGCGACCTTGACGATCATAGGTTAAAATTTGAAGTGGAAGAAATTGATTATGAATTGGTTTTATTACGGGTTTGCGATGATAACGTAAACGACGGGGATATTCCCGAAATACGAAATATTATGATGGGTGGGGAATGGATCGCAGCCCAGTATGTAAACGATGGCATTGATGAAACGGATGACTTTGCCGGATACACTTTTGATTTCCTTACAGCACATTTGGTTTCAGTTTCAACGTCTCCAACAGGTCCTGAATTTCCAGGTCTGTGGAGGGTGTTAAGGGATAGTGAAGGTCAATTAAAATTCTATCTGAATTTTGGTGGGGACAATATAGATCCATTAGGCCCATTAACCAATGACTGGGATATAGTCTCCATAACAACCGATCGTTTGGAGCTTAAACATATAAACGATGATGATGATACTATGGATACCTTGGTATTTGAAAGGAATCAGTAAAATATTTGCCCCAATTTTTTTGAAAAGGGTAGCTTTCCCAGAAAGCTACCCTTTTCTTTTTCATACAAATTGTTATCAGTGCCAACCTAGGAATCCATTACTTATTCTTAAATTTGCACGTCCCCATAATAATGAAAGATTATGTTCGATAATTTAAGTGATAAATTAGATAAAGCACTTCATGTCCTCAAGGGCCATGGACAAATTACGGAAATCAATGTTGCCGAAACGGTAAAAGAAGTTCGCAGGGCGTTATTGGATGCCGATGTTAACTTTAAGATTGCAAAAGAGTTTACCAACAGGGTAAGGGAAAAGGCACTAGGTCAGAACGTGTTGACCACCCTACAGCCCGGACAACTCATGGTAAAGATCGTCAAGGACGAGTTAACGGAACTCATGGGGGGCGATTCCGAGGGAATAGACCTTTCCGGAAATCCTTCCATAATTCTAATGTCCGGTCTACAAGGTTCGGGTAAGACTACCTTTTCTGGAAAACTGGCCAATTATTTAAAGAACAAAAAGACCAAAAAACCTTTGTTGGTGGCCTGTGATGTCTATCGGCCTGCAGCTATTGATCAACTACACGTGGTCGGTGAACAAATAGGGGTAGACGTATATTCGGATAGGGAAAATAATGATCCGGTAGCCATAGCCAAGGCCGGTATTGCACATGCCAAATCCAGTGGATGCAACGTTGTTATTATAGATACGGCAGGTCGTTTGGCAGTGGATGAGCAAATGATGGATGAAATTGCCAATATCCATAACGCTATTAAGCCACAAGAAACTTTATTTGTTGTTGATTCCATGACGGGCCAAGATGCGGTAAATACGGCCAAAGCTTTCAATGACATCCTGAATTTTGACGGTGTGATCCTTACGAAACTGGATGGTGATACCCGTGGGGGTGCCGCCATATCCATTAAATCAGTAGTGGATAAACCTATAAAGTTCATTGGTACCGGAGAGAAGATGGATGCCATAGACGTTTTTCACCCTTCCCGTATGGCAGATCGTATTTTGGGCATGGGGGATGTCATTTCTTTGGTGGAGCGGGCCCAAGATCAGTTTGATGAAGAACAGGCGCGAAAGATCCAAAAGAAAATTGCCAAAAACCAATTTGGTTTTGATGACTTTTTAGGCCAGATACAGCAGATAAAAAAGATGGGTAACATCAAAGATCTTATGGGAATGATCCCTGGGGCGGGAAAAGCCCTTAAAGGATTGGATGTGGATGATGATGCCTTTAAACATATAGAAGCTATTATTCATTCCATGACCCCGGACGAACGATCTACTCCCTCCAAGCTGAATGCAAGTCGTAAAAAGCGCATTGCCAAAGGTAGTGGTCGTACCATACAGGAGGTCAACCAGCTCTTAAAACAGTTTGAGCAGATGAGCAAAATGATGAAAATGATGCAAGGCGGAGGCGGTAAAAAAATGATGCAGATGATGCAAAATATGCGGTAACATATTTTATTTAAGGCTCAATATTAAAGGTTAAAAGATATTAATAATGGCCAGATTTGAAAAGTTCGAAGATTTGAAAATATGGCTTTTGGCAAGAGAAATTTGTAATGATATTTTTGAACTTTTCGAAACTACACCTATAGGGAAGGAATATGCTTTACGAAATCAAATGAACAGATGCTCGGGTTCTATAATGGATAACATCGCAGAAGGTTTTGAGAGAAATGGCAATAGAGAGTTTATTCAATATTTAAGTATTTCAAAGGCATCTTGTGGTGAACTTAGATCTCAACTTCATAGAGCATTGGATAGAAAATACATTGATGAAGAAGTCTCTGAAGGTTTGCTGGAAAAACTAATTCTTGAAAGTAGACAAATCAGTTCATTTATTACATGTTTAACTAATTTCGATTATAGAGGGACAAAGTTTATAAAACCTTGGGCCCTGAACTTTAAACTTTGAACCAAATGACAATATTAGACGGAAAGAAAATATCCAATGAAATAAAGGATGAAATTGCCGCTGAAGTGGTAAAAATGAAGGAGAGAGGAGAAAAAGTACCGCATTTGGCAGCCGTTATCGTAGGCAATGATGGGGCCAGTTTAACCTATGTGGGGAGTAAGGTCCGTTCCTGTCAGCGAATAGGTTTTGAGTCCACTTTGGTTCAAATGCCCAGTACAACTTCCGAACAGGAGCTTTTAAAAAAAATAGATGAGTTGAACAATGATGCAAACATTGATGGTTTCATTGTCCAACTTCCATTACCGGAACAGATAGATACCCAAAAAGTCATTATGGCCGTAGACCCGGACAAGGATGTTGATGGCTTTCATCCTACGAATTTTGGTAAAATGGCCTTGGATATGAGCACGTTTATTCCGGCTACCCCTTTTGGTATTCTGGAATTGTTGGAACGTTATAAGGTAGATACCAAGGGCAAACATACCGTGGTTATAGGTAGAAGCCATATTGTGGGAAGGCCTATGAGTATCCTAATGGGGCGTAAAGGTTGGCCGGGAAACTCTACCGTGACCTTGACCCATAGCCATACCAAAAATATTACCCAGATCATTTCCCAAGCCGATATTGTTATATCCGCTCTTGGCGTTCCCAATTTCCTTAAGGCCGAGATGGTCAAGGACGACGCCGTGGTCATAGATGTTGGGATCACACGGGTTACGGACGATTCCAAGGAAAAGGGGTATTATATTACCGGTGATGTAGATTTTGAAAATGTAAGTAAAAAAGCATCCTATATTACCCCGGTCCCAGGGGGCGTGGGGCCAATGACCATAGCCATGTTGTTGAAAAATACCTTATTGGCCAGGGAAAGACATAGAAGTAGAAAATAGTATAAAAAGCCTCATATTTTGAGGCTTTTTTGTTTTTGAATTTTAACGATATAGGGCGTAACAATTATACCAAAGAACAGTCTTATAGGATAACAACTAATTTCAATGAACACATTATGAGAAGAATAAATTTGATTCAACTTTCCATGGCGTTGGCTTTTCTGGCCGCTGCGGGTTGTAAGACCGAATCCAATTCCGGTACGGAAGAAAAAGAGCTTGCTTCTGGTATTATCAAAGAAAATATGGATACTTCCGTGAAACCCGGAGACAATTTTACAGCATTTGTAAACGGAACCTGGGTAAAAGAGAATGAAATCCCTGCAGATAAATCTTCCTATGGTATCGGTTTTATCATTCATGAAGAATCCGAGGATAATGTGAAGAAAATAATTGAGGCATCGGCTTCAGGGGATTTTTCCAAAGATTCGGATGAACAGAAGGTAGGCGATTTATACCAATCCTATATGGATATGGAAAAGCGTAATGAACTGGGCGTAAAGCCCTTGCAGGATGAATTTACCAAAATTGACGCCATTAAGGATTACAATGAATTGGCGACCTACTTTGCCTATGCCAATATGTATGGTTATAATGTACCATTAGGAATTTTCATCTATCAAGATTTTAAGGATCCTACCATTTATACGGTCTATACATGGCAAAGTGGCCTAGGATTGCCCGATCGGGAATATTATCTAAAAGATGATGAGCGTTCCAAGGAAATCCAAGCCAAATACGTGGAGCATATTGAAAAAATGCATGATTTGGCGGGACTCCCAAACGGCGGCATAGCCGCTTCCAAGGTAATGGCCTTGGAAACCAGACTGGCCGAAAAACATATGGAAAAGGAAAAGACCAGGGATTTGGTAAGTCTGTACAATATGTTCCCGGTAGACACACTTGCCCATATTATGCCCCAATTTAATTGGACCAATTTTTTGACGGAAGCCGGTTTGGACAAGCAGGAAAAATTGGGGGTATTGATGCTGGATTATACCAAAGCTTTGGACAATATCATCACATCAACGGATTTGGATACCTGGAAGACCTATTTAAAATGGAGTGTTGTGGATGCCAGTGCTTCTCGGCTGAATAAGGAAATGGACGAACAGAACTGGACATTTTTTAGCAAGGAATTAAGAGGAACGCAAGAACAACGTCCCATGTGGAGAAGAGGCGTTTCCACGGTGAACAGGACTTTGGGCGAAGTTGTAGGAAAGGTGTATGTAAAAAATCATTTTCCGCCAGAGGCCAAGGCACATATGGAAACTTTGGTCGATAACCTTTTAAAGGCCTATGAGGTTAGTATCAATGAATTGGATTGGATGAGTGATGATACCAAAAAAGAAGCTTTGGACAAGCTGGGCAAGTTTAGGCCCAAAATTGGATATCCGGATAAATGGAAAGCATACGATTTGGACATAAAAGCGGATGATCTGTATGGGAACTTGAGAAGATCCAGCGCCATGGAATACGATCGCGAGCTGGCAAAATTGGGTCAGCCCATAGATAAGGACGAATGGGGAATGAATCCACAAACTGTAAATGCATACTATAACCCAACCTTGAACGAGATTGTTTTTCCAGCGGCCATACTACAACCGCCATTTTTTAATTTGAACGCTGAGGATGCGGTTAATTATGGAGCTATAGGGGCCGTAATCGGTCATGAGATAGGCCATGGTTTCGATGATATGGGCAGTACCTTTGATGGTGATGGTGCCATGCGTAATTGGTGGACGGATACCGATAAAGAGGAGTTCAAAAAACGAACAGACGCCTTAGTGGACCAATATAATGAATTTGAGGTTTTGCCAGATCTCAACGTAAACGGTGAGTTTACCTTGGGAGAGAACATTGGTGATTTGGGCGGGTTGAGTATTGCCTTAAAAGCCTATAAAATGTCCCTGAATGGAGAGGAAGGTCCTGAAATGGACGGATATACCGCAGAGCAACGGGTCTTTATAGGTTATGCACAAGCTTGGTGTGGAAAATCTAGAGATGAGGCCTTACGGGTACAGGTAAGTACGGACCCGCATTCCCCAAGGGACTTTAGGGTAAACGGTGTAGTACGTAATGTACCCGAATTTTATACCGCTTTTAATATAAAAGAAACTGATTCCCTATATCTCCCAGCCGACGAAAGGGTAAAAATATGGTAAGTACGCTAATGGCATAAATAAAAAAGCCCTCTGCCAAGAGGGTTTTTTTATTTCAATGATTGCTGATAACCGTAGCGGATTGCAAGGTGTCGGTAGGTGTTAAGATCTCTAGACCGTCATCACCCTCATCGTTGGTACAACTGCCCATATAAACTATGGCCAATAGTAAACTAGCTATGCATAAAATTTTTTTCATAAACGAGGTTTTTTAGTAGGTATGGAACCAAGTTTTTATAGCATAACAACGCGAAAATTTGAAATTTGGTATTTGATGGTCTATGGGAAATCAGTACCTTTTGTACAAATTCCAACCTTATGAAAAACTTACTTCCTTTCGTTTTTTTAGTACTTATTGCCTTGATGGGTTGCAACCCCAAGGGGGAAAAAGGATCCAAGATGACCATTAGCGTATCCTTTTCAGAAGAAATAAGAGGGGAAAGCATGGATGGTAGACTCTTATTAATGCTTTCCAATAATACCAAAGACGAGCCTCGTTTTCAGATCAATGATGGTTTAAGGACGCAACTGATTTATGGGATGAATGTGGAGGGGATGAAACCAGGAGAATCCATGACTTTTGATGAGACCGTTTTTGGATACCCAATATCCAGTATGTCCGATGTAAAACCTGGGGAGTACCATGTGCAGGCATTGTTGCATGTATATGAAACCTTTGAGCTTTCCACGGGCCATACGGTAAAATTACCTATGGATAACGGAGAAGGACAACAATGGAACAAGTCGCCCGGAAACCTATACAGTAAACCTATCAAGATTACGGTAACCGAGGACGGTATCGAAAACGTACATATAACTATGGACCAAGTAATTCCTCCCATTGAGGAAGCTGAAGACACCAAATGGATCAAACACATTAAGATGAAGTCCGAAAAACTGTCCGAGTTTTGGGGAAGGGATATTTATTTAGGAGCACATGTATTATTGCCAAAAGATTTTGAAGAACATCCGGAAGCAAAGTATCCCTTACTGATTTTTCACGGTCATTTCCCATCTGATTTTGGAGGTTTTCGTACCACGCCACCCGATGCCGATTTAGAACCGGAATACTCGGATAGGTTTAAGGTAGAGGGGTATAATATTATTCAACAACAGGAAGCTTATGATTTTTATAAGCGTTGGAACGAGCCCGATTTTCCTCGCTTTTTGATTATTGAAATTCAGCACCCCACACCCTATTATGATGATTCCTACGCGGTGAATTCTGCCAGTCAAGGTCCGTATGGTGATGCGATTACGCATGAGCTTGTTCCCTTCATTGAAAAGGAATTTCGGGGCATAGGAGAAGGATGGTCCCGTTTCCTTTATGGGGGATCCACAGGGGGTTGGGAAGCTTTGGCCGTACAGGTAAAATACCCGGAAGCATACAATGGCTGTTTCGCGGCCTGCCCCGATCCTATAGATTTTAGAGCGTATTGCTTAACCAATATTTATGAGGATAAGAACGCGTATTATTATGAGAGCGATCATAAAAGATTGGAAGTGCCCAGTCACCGAGATTACTTGGGCCATGTGCAGACCACCTTACGGGAAGGTAATCATAGGGAATTGGTTTTAGGGGATAAATCGCGTTCGGGACAGCAATGGGATATTTGGGAAGCTACATATTCTCCGCAAGGTGAAGATGGATATCCGGTTAGATTGTGGGATAAGATGACGGGAGATATTGACCATGATGTTGCCGAGTATTGGAAAGAGAATTATGATTTGCGCCATATTTTAGAGCGAGATTGGGATAAACTAGGAGAAAAGCTCAAAGGAAAGATACATATCTATTGCGGTGATATGGACAATTATTATTTAAACAATGCCGTATACCTTATGGAAGACTTTTTGGAAAGCACTACAGACCCCTATTATGCCGGTGAAGTTACCTATGGAGACAGAGCGGAACATTGCTGGAACGGTGACCCTGAACTACCCAACCACATTAGCCGCATGCGCTATAATAGCATGTATGTCCCCAAAATCATGAAGCGAATAGTGGAAAGCGCACCTAAAGGCGCAGATTTACGAAGTTGGCGTTATAAATAGTATTTGGATGACCAAAGTACAAAGAGCGACTAAAAATACCGACTATGAAATAATCGCTGGCTTGGCCGTAACCATTTGGCATGGGCACTACACCCCCATCATCGGTGTAGAACAGGTGAATTACATGCTCCAAAAGTTTCAGTCGGTAGCTGCAATCAAAGCACAGATAAAAAAAGGCGCAAGTTATTATATGATTATGGAGCAAGAGTGTGCCGTTGGATACCTGTCATTTTTTAAAAATAAGGA
>JBCBZE010000385.1:0-2922 GCA_039815505.1 Bacteroidota bacterium
CAATGCCAATATTTCGGTTCAGCGAAATTTGCAAAAAGCGCAGGAAGAAATTTTTAACGGAGCGGAGCTCGATCTTATTTTTGATACCTCCAATGCATATTTCAATACCTTGATTCTCAAAAGGAACACCCAGATTCAGGTTGAAAACTTAAAACTTACCAAAACCAACCTAAAAATTGCGGAACAAAATTTTGAAGCGGGACAGGCCGGTAAATCGGATGTTTTACGGTTTAGGAGTGAAATGGCCCAGAATACCCAATCCATGGTGGAGGCCATTAACCAATTGGAACAGGGTTTTATAAGCTTAAACCAAGTGCTGAACAACCCCACCGACCTAGAAATAGATGTAGCGGATGTGGTCTTGGACGAAGGTATTTTTGAACAGTACAACTATGCCGAAGTGGTTACGCTTTTAGATGATCCTTCGCTAAGGCAGCCTTTTGTTGATTTTCTGATCCAGGAAGCTAAGTTCAACGCCCCCGAGTTAAAATCCTTAGGGTATAATTTAGAAGCTACCGAAAGGAACATTAAACTAAACAGCTATGGTAGATTCCTGCCCACCTTGGCCTTACAGGGACAATATAACCAAAATTTTAATAGATCGGGAGCGGGCAGTACGGCTCCCCAAGGGTTTGCATTGGTTGATAATTCCTATAATGTGGGGCTCAACCTTTCCATTCCCATTATTAATCAGAACCAGACCAATATCAATAGGCAAACGGCAATTATCCAAAAAGAACAGTTGGAAATCAATAAGGAAAATACGGAATTGAACATTGCCGTCAATATTCGCAATGGGGTTTTAAATCTGGTGAACCAGCTCTCCAATATTGAACTTTCAAAAATTTCGGAGGAAACGGCCAGGGAATCCTTGGAACTTACACGAACCTCCTATGCCAATGGTGCCGTAAATATTGTTCAATTGTTGGATGCTCAAAGCAACTATCTAAATGCGCAATTGTCAAGGGCGAATGCTACCTATAACTTTTTGATCAACTCCCTACAGTTAGAACGTTTTCTTGGGTATTACTTTGTGCTGAATTCCGAACAGGACAACAACGCTTTTAGACAACGCTTTTTTGAATTTTCAAATACTAGAAATTAACAGCATATAATATAGAAACCGATGAAACAATACAGTAAGATTATAGCACTTTCCCTATGGGCGGGAGTCTTTATTTCCTGCGGTGGGGAAGAAAAGAAGGAAGAAAAAATTGTACGCCCCGTAAGCTATCAAGAGGTAGGTTTTTTAGGAAATGAAAAGGTACGGACGTTCAGTGGTACCGCGCAAACGGATAAAATCATCAACTTAAGTTTTAGAAGTGATGGTATCATTACCGAATTCGACATTAAATTGGGACAAAGGGTCAAGAAAGGGCAGTTATTGGCCAAATTGGACAATGTTGCGGCAAGACTGAATTATGAAAATTCCGTATCCTCAAAGAATAGCGCCGAATCCGAAATGAATACGGCAAAGCTAAATTTAAACCGTGTTCGGTTACTCTATGAAAAAGGGAGTTCCGCCCTAAGCGATTTTGAAGCCGCTAAAAATGCCTTTAAAACGGCCCAACAAAGTTTTGAATCGGCCGTACGAAGTGTGGCCATTCAACAGGAACAGATTCGCTACGGATACGTATATGCTCCGGAAAATGGGGTTATTGCATCCGTGAATGCCGAAATTGATGAAAATATAAGCCCGGGACAGACCATCGCCGTATTAAACGCGGGCGTGGATATGGAAATTTCCTTGGGTATTCCCGAGAGTATCATTAACAATGTAAAACAAGACATGTTGGTCTCGGTTTCCTTTTCATCCATACTGGACCAAGTATTTAAAGGAAAGGTTTCGGAAGTTTCACCTTCCGTGGACAGCAATACGGCTACCTACCCAATAAGGGTCATCATCGTAGATCCAACGGAAGATGTTAAATCCGGTATGGCCGCCAATGTCACTTTCGATTTTGGTAACGGCAATGGCAATTATAACGATACCCAGCGCATTCTTATAGTACCCGCAAAAGCCGTGGGAGAGGACAGCGAGGGAAATTTTGTCTACATCATAGAATCCGAAGACGGTAAATTGGGCGTTGCCAAAAGACAGGCGGTTACCATTGGTGGATTAACTTCGGCAGGATTTGAAATAAAGAACGGACTTGCCGCGGGTCAAAAAATTGCTACCGCAGGTTTGCAGACACTATTGAACGGGCAACAAGTTCGTTTGCAATAAAGGTGTAAAGAAATTTTCTCGCTTGTTTTTAATTAAACCGACCAATACATGAATTTAACGCAATTTTCCATAGAAAAGAATAGAATTACCTACACATTATTGGCAGTGGTGGTTTTATTGGGCATGTCTCTTTATCAATCCTTATCACGGGATAGTATGCCCCCCTATACAGTTCGTGTAGCCTCTATAGTATCGCAATTTACTGGTGCCGGTCCGGAACGGGTGGAACAATTGGTAACGGATAAGATCGAGAAAATAGCACAGGAACTTCCGGAACTAAAAGAAGTAACCAGTACCTCCCGTACAGGACTTTCCGTAGTTAACGTTACCTTAAAGGACGTCGTAGCACCTAAAGACCTACAATCCGTTTGGGATCGCTTGCGAAGAAAACTCGATGCACTTCAAGGATTACCGGAAAATGTAGTTCCAGAATTAAAGGACGATGGTATAGGGGAGGTATATGGTATTGTCGTGGGGTTGGTGAGCGATGGATATTCCTATACCCAAATGAAGGAATATGCGGATGATGTAAAGGATGATCTTATAAAACTGGACAATGCCGCAAAAGTAGAGGTAGGTGGTATACAGGAAGAGCGGGTCTTTGTTGAATTTGATAATGCAAGATTAAAAGAATACGGCCTAACGGCCAATAAACTTCAAAATAGTATCTCTTCTACCAATATCCTAAGCTCTGG
>JBCBZE010000036.1:0-16905 GCA_039815505.1 Bacteroidota bacterium
CTCCGCAATGGACCAGGAAGTTGGGTCCGCTTTAAAGTGAAGTTGAGCCTTGCTCAGACCTTCTATTGTATGCATTAAATGGTCATGGGTACGGGTCATTTCCTTAATAGCAAATTCCCTTTCCGAATCGGTTAGACCCGTTTTGATCAATCCAAAGCCCACAAGAACCAGGGCAATAACAGGAAAAATAATTTTTTTCATGATGATAAATTTTTAGTTGATACGATTTTAAATATGTTGTTTTAACTTAAGGACGAACAAGTTAACCCAATTCGGACAGTATTGGAAGATTTTTTTAGATAAGACAGGTTTTCTTCCAGTGTGCCATGCAAGATTATTCAAAGTAAATGGCGGGATTGCTGGCCAAAGCTTCTATTTTTTCAAAATAACGGCCAACATGGCGTCCATCTGCAACCGCATGGTGTACTTGTACTGAAAGGGGCATATGCACCACACCGTCCTTTTCTAAAAATTTGCCCCAAACCATACGGGGAATGCTGTCCGAAGGGCTGTAATGCATGGCGTGTTCAAAACCGGTAAAATGTATCCATGGAATGGGGGATAAAAAGAGGTAATCATCCCGGCCCGGCTCATCTTCCAGGGAGGGTCTAGCGTACATGGCCTTGCTTATCTCTTGCGCATCCCGAACAAATTTCTTCGCATCTCTTTGATAGGGTACCGTACAGAAACTAAACACATCGGCTACCTCGGTATGAACGGTAAAGGAAGGTTGTACCGTTTTATGCTCTATGACCTTTCCGCCCCTGATACGCCAACGAAATTCAGGGATTTCATTTGCCGCCCGGGCAATTACATAGACCATACTTGCCGTAGTGGGCAAACGGTGTTCCTTTATATAGGTAAGGAGTTCGGTAATTTCCACATTGGCGGTAATATTGAAATGCGGACGATCCATAGCATTGAAAAAGTCAAAATGTTTTTGTCTATGTTCCGAAGTAAAGACAATCTCTTTCATAAGTAAATGAGCTGTTTTTTAAAATGCAAATTTAAAGATATTACAACTTTTTACGGGGAGCCGTCAACTTGCAAAACGGTATAGACAAATCTTATCATTTAATAATATTTTAATATCAATACTCTATAATGAAGCTTGTGATTTTAGTACTTTTAAAGAAGCTAATCTATCCGTTAAAACAACGGCTTAAATACATATAATATCATGAGCAACAATCAAGCAAATTCCGGCGATGTGAGCCAGTGCCCGTATTTGGGTGGAACTACAAAGCAAGCCGCTGGGGGCGGCACAACAAATCAAGATTGGTGGCCCAATCAGTTAAGATTAAACGTGCTTCGTCAAAATTCTGAACGAACCAATCCCATGGACGAAGATTTCAACTATGCCGAGGAGTTTAAGTCATTGGATTTAGCCGAAGTAAAGAAAGATATCGTTGAAGTATTGACGACTTCCCAAGACTGGTGGCCGGCTGATTATGGTCATTATGGACCCCTTATGATCCGTATGGCCTGGCATAGTGCAGGTACCTATCGTATCGGTGATGGTCGCGGTGGTTCCAGTTCCGGTTCACAACGTTTCGCACCCTTGAACAGCTGGCCGGATAATGGAAACTTGGACAAGGCACGATTACTTCTGTGGCCTATAAAAAAGAAATATGGTAAGAAACTTTCTTGGGCGGACCTTATGATTCTTACAGGTAATTGCGCTTTGGAGTCCATGGGTTTCCAGACCTTTGGTTTCGCTGGAGGTCGTGAAGATATTTGGCAACCCGAAGAAGATATTTATTGGGGTTCCGAAACCGAATGGATGGGTAATGAAGCACGTTTTTCCGACGGCGAATATGAACTGGAAGCCAATATTGGAGCATCCCACATGGGACTTATTTATGTAAATCCCGAGGGCCCTAATGGGAGCCCTAATCCTTTGGGGACCGCAAAATTGGTTCGGGAGACTTTTGGTCGTATGGCGATGAACGATGAGGAAACCGTAGCACTTACCGCCGGAGGACATACTTTTGGTAAGGCCCATGGCGCTGCCGATCCGGATGAGTATGTTGGCCCTGAACCTGCTGGTGCGGGTATTTTGGAGCAAAGTATGGGATGGAAAAATTCATATAAGACCGGAGTGCTGGATGATACCATAACCAGTGGTCTTGAAGGTGCTTGGACCCCTAATCCAACAAAATGGGACCATGATTACTTTGATGTACTGCTAGGATATGATTGGGAATTGACCAAAAGTCCTGCCGGTGCAAATCAATGGAAACCTACGGCAGCATCTGCCGCTAGAAAAGCACCGCGTGCAGGCGATGCCGCACAAATACAAGACCTTATGATGACCGATGCCGATATGGCAATGAAAATGGACCCTAAATATCTGGAGATATCAAAGCGGTTTCAGGCCAACCCAAAAGAATTTGAGGATGCCTTTGCCCGTGCTTGGTTTAAACTAACGCACAGGGACATGGGGCCTGTAAGCCGTTATTTGGGTTCTGAAGTCCCCAAAGAGGTATTGATTTGGCAAGATCCGGTACCGGCCGTTGATCATGAATTAGTGAGTGATGCCGATATTGCCGAACTTAAAAGAAGGCTTCTGGCATCTGGATTGTCCATCTCCCAATTAGTGACAACAGCTTGGGCGTCTGCATCTACCTACCGTGATTCTGACAAGCGTGGTGGGGCCAACGGGGCCCGTATTCGTTTGGAGCCACAAAAAAGTTGGGAGGTAAACAACCCTGCCGAGCTATCCAAGGTCCTAGATATTTTGGAAGGTATTCAAGAAGAGTTCAATAAGGCGCAATCCGGAAAGGTAAAAATTTCATTGGCAGATTTAATCGTTCTTGGCGGAAACGCAGGTATTGAAGAAGCCGCAAAGAATGCAGGTCATGAAGTAACGGTGCCTTTTACGGCCGGCCGAACGGATGCTTCGCAAGAGCAAACCGATATAGAGTCTTTTATGGCACTCCAACCTTCGGCGGATGGATTCAGGAATTATAAAAATCCGGATTATAAGGCAACTTCAGAAGCGATGTTGGTGGATCGTGCACAATTACTGACGCTTACAGCCCCGGAAATGACCGTTTTAATTGGCGGTATGCGAGTTCTAGATACCAATTTTGACAAGTCCAGACACGGAGTTTTTACTGACCGTAGGGAAGTGCTCACAAATGATTTCTTTGTAAATCTGCTGGATTTAGGTCTTAAGTGGGAAGATGCATCGGATGATGAAACCGTTTTTGCGGGCCGCGATCGCATGTCGGGTACAGTTAAATGGACCGGTACCCGTGCTGACCTTATCTTAGGTTCAAATACTGAATTACGGGCCTATGCCGAAGTTTATGGGAGCGCCGATTCGGAGAAAAAGTTTGTTAAGGATTTTATAGCGGCTTGGTCAAAGGTAATGGACCTAGATCGTTTTGATGTACTATAAAAGTCAATACCATGAAAAAGAAAAAGCCGTGTTGTAACGACACGGCTTTTTTAATAATTTTAGCTTATGGACAAGGAGCATTTTTTCACGGAAATACGAAACGGAAACGTTGATAAAATATCTCATATCATTTCGGAAAACCCAGATTTTATAGAAACCAAGGACCAAAGAGGGAGTACCCCTCTAATCTTGGCAACCTACTATAACCATGTAGCCATAACAAGTATTTTATTGGAGAAGGGTGCGGAAATAGACGCCAAGGATGCATCTGGGAATACCGCTTTAATGGGGGTCTGCTTTAAAGGGTTTATTGAAATTGCGAAAGTATTGATAGAAAAAGGGGCCGACGTCAACGTAAGAAATGCAATGGGAAGCACAAGTTTGATCTATGCAGCAACCTTTAATCGGTTGGAAATTGCAAAATTACTACTGGAAAAAGGGGCCGATGTCACATTAAAGGATGCTAGGGGCAATACGGCACTGGACCACGCCAAGATAAATGGTGCCCCCGATATAATAGATGTACTGGAAAAAAACCGATGAATTAGAACTGTTTTAACCAAAAATTGTTAATCTCGTTTTTTAATAACATCCTTAAGCATAAAGGCAAAAATGATTCCCGAAAGAACAAGTGTTACCAAATTGCCAATAATAATAGGTATTTGATTGTTCAATAACCCGTAAACGATCCATAACGAAACACCCGTTACGAAAAGAAGGTACATCGGGAAAGAAAGATTTTTTGTGTCCTTGGTCTTAATGGTTTTTATTGCTTGTGGCAAAAAACTTATGGTGGTCAGCGAGGCTGCTATATTTCCGATTATCAATGCAATGTCCATTGTATTTACTAATTAAGTAGGTTCTGTTATACTACAAATTTATATTTTTACACTAAGTTGTATTGCAACTGAATTTTCTGATTTATATGCTATATTGTCATTTATTGAATATATATTTCGTTTAAAAGATAATTAAGCACATATTAATGAAAACCCATAGTCGTATAATAAGGTCTTTCATTACACTGGAACCATAGATGGATACTATTCTCAATATAGCATTGGTACAATCCCCCCTAATTTGGGAGGACCCTGAACGCAATAGACATTTTTTTTCCGAAAGAATCGATACTATCCAAAAGGAAGTGGATTTAATCGTATTACCGGAGATGTTCCATACGGGATTTACCATGGACCCACAACATATTGAACATATCGAGGGGGCCAAGACCTTGGATTGGATGTTGGATATCTCCCAAACCAAAAAGGCGGCGTTGGTTGGTAGTATCCCCTTTTATGAGCATGGCCACCATACAAACCGACTGTTCTTTGTTAAGCCCAATGGGAATTACTCGTGGTACGATAAAAGGCATACGTTTACCTTGGCCGGAGAAGATAAAGTCTACCAAGCGGGAAAAGAGAAATTGATAGTGAACTACAAGGGTTTCAAGATTTGCCCGTTGATATGTTATGATCTGCGTTTTCCCGTATGGGCAAGAAATAGTGGGGATTATGAGGTGTTGCTCTATGTGGCTAATTGGCCCCGACCCAGGATTACGGCCTGGGATACCTTGCTAAAAGCTCGCGCTATAGAAAACATGTCGTACTGCATTGGAGTAAACAGGGTTGGAACGGACGGGGTAGGACATGAATATCCCGGACATTCCAGTGTTTACGATGCACTAGGTGAACAATTAGTGTTTTCCAAAGAGGAAACCATTCTTTATACTAGCTTGAGCCAAGAACATATACGATCCTCACGGAGCAAGCTGAAATTTTTGGAGGATAGGGACAATTTTAATTTGATAGTATAAAGGTCTGTTCCAATTCCCAGTTGGCCCTTACTTCTAAGACATCCGGGTAATAGCTGACGCGCTCCGGCTGTATTTTTTTAAGGTAATTTCCGGTATCCCACTTCCCATTTTCATTGCTGTCATTGATTACCCTAATGAGGTATTTGGACGGGGTAAGATTATTAAATTCCAAGGGCCCCGGGGTAGTGGCATAGATTTCCCGTTCTATCGTTTCTCCACGTTCATTTGTTAACTGAACAATTACGGGGTAAGTTACATTTCCGCTGAGGTTTAACCTTAAATTGCCATAATCCGCATAACTTCCGGTAGAAAATTTGTACTGTAAGGTGTCGTTTTGATTTTCGAAAAAATCTGTTAGTACACCCGAGTACAGATTTAAACCATAGTTTTCGTTGGGTTCAATATCAAAGTCTATTTCCAATCTATTCTTAATGCTATCCAAACGAGCTGAGAAATTAACGGGTATAGAGTCCTTATTGATCAAGTCAATTTTTGAAGTATCAATCCTTATAATGGGGACATTGGCAGAGATTTGGAACGTTTCCTCAAAACCCAACGAGCTTCTTTGATTAGTTGTTAAAAGCAGCGAATCTACGGCAAGTTTACGTGTTTTTACGGTAAAGGTATCCATGGATTCTTCCTTTTCATTACTGATCTTAAACACAATGGAGTCCGCTTCAAATGGGGTAAACCAATAATTCAATGTATCCTTTTCGGGCTCTTTGGCAATCACGGTCTTAACCGTATCGGGAATAGTGGTCAAGGGAACAATATCTATATGTTCACTACGTCCGCTATACCCAAAAATAATTCTGTTCTTCGCCGCAAAACTGGGCACTGCAATGTTGTAATCCGGTATTTCCTTAAACAAAGTCAATAGATAGATAGAATCCGTGGGAAGGGATACCGTATCTTGCAAAAAGGCTATTTTATCCGTTAATTGATCAAAAACATTGTTCTTTGCCTGATCTTTTACCGCAATGATGGCGTATTTACCCGCTTTGAGATTTTCCAGTTGAAAAATAGTAGTGCTATCCAAGGTATTGGTAATATAATTGGGAGGGTAATTGTAAATAGTAGAATCGGTATACGTACTATCCATTTCATATAACATTACGCTAATGAAGGTATCGGCATTTCTGTTAAATGCATCTTTCACCACCCCGGAAACGCTTAGGGAGTCAATATAATCTCCTGTAGAAAACACATAAGTTAAAAAGCTATTGGGGTTCCCTTCGTTATTGTCAACGATACTCTGACCAAAATTCAAGGTGTACGTGGTATTTTCCATAAGGGTATCCTTTAGGGTAATTTCTATGGATTTACTGGCTGAACCTTGGGGTGTAATCTGGGGTAGATATTTTAATGGGGGAGAAACGATCAACTGGTTCTGTATATCCTCTAACTTAACGTACTCATCAAAATATAGTTTTATGGTTTTTCCACTAAAATTGATGGTCTTGTTTACCGGATCGGCCTTTACCAGTTGGGGAGGGGTTACATCTTTGGGTCCACCCGTAGGGTTGCCACGTCTTGCACACTGAAGGGAGGCAAGAACTATCAAGATTAAAAATAGAAACCCCAGAAAACGTTGAATCATAACAACCATAGATCTTTGGACAAAGAAACGGCTAATTTAATGAAACTTCATTTTGAAAAGTATAAAAACAACCCAAAAGTTCTAGTTGCAAATTAGTATTGGCAGTTAGGGAACTACGGCCATGGTGGCGATATAAACGCTAATACCTTCGGAACTTTGTAAAGCTCTTGCGCAAGCCTCAAGGGTAGCCCCCGTGGTAATAACATCATCTACCAATAAAACACTTTTGTTTTTTAAAAGGGAGGGATCGGCAACGGTATACAGTTCATTACTACTTTGCCATCGGTACCATCTATTTTTTTTAGTTTGGGTTTTCGTATTTGCGGTTTTTATGAGTAGGCCTGCCAAATAGATGGCATTTAAATGATAGGCCAGTCTTTGACCAAATAGGGTGACTTGATTATATCCCCTCTTTCTTAGTTTACGTTTGTGCAAGGGAACGGGAATTATATAATCAATATGATGTAAAGCCTTCCCCTCCTTAAGCAATATACCAAACCAATCACCTAGAAATGTTCCTATTTGTTGTTGGTTTTTATACTTTAAATAGTGAATTAAACGTTTTACTATGCCGTTTTCTGTGTAAAATAAGAAGGAATTTGCCTTTTCAATAGGAATTCTGCCATAGAAAATATGGTCAACGGGGTTTTCATCGATGAAATTATACTCGGTGAGTGGTAGCTGATTTCGACAAACTGTACACAATAATCGTTCACCTTTATGCATGTGTGTATTACATCCAAAACATACCTCTGGCACTAGGATTGTGTTGATATCATTTAGTATATTTGACAGCTTGGAATAATACAAATCTTAAAAAGATAACCTACTTAATTTACCCTAATTGAATGAATGTTCAAGATAACAAATTCAACTATAAGATTATCCTTGCTGCTTTGGTTGCCGTAATCGTGGGTATTCTTATAGCCTTCTATTATAGCTATGCGCAATCCTCGGCCCAAATAAACTTTTTGGAAGAAGAAAAAAGTTTGTTGGTCAAGGATCTTACGTTGATGAAAACCGAAGTAGATAGGCTTTCAGCCCTCAACGAGGTGAATGAAATAGAGCTTCAGGATTCCAGGTTTCGGGTACAACAACTACTTGATTCGGTAGGGAGACTAAATTTTACGGTAGATAAATTAAGGGAATACAAGAAAGAGCTGAGACAGTTGGAATCTAGGCATGACAGTCTTAAATTAAAAAATAATTTCCTGAAGTATAATAATATGCTGCTCTCCGATAAATATGATGAGACCAGTAAGAAAATTGAGGAGTTAAGGGGTAAAAGTAGCAGTCTGGCAGAGGCAGAGGCACTTTTACGGAAGAAAAACAAAGAATTAAGTAGCGAGCTAAAGACCAAGAACTATCTTAAACTTCAAAATTCTGAGGGTAGTGGCTTTAGATTGCGCAACGGAAGACCTATAAAAACCAATAAGGCTTCGACTATAGAGAAACTTAGGGGGTGTGTTACCGTAATTGGCAATCCCAATTCCAGAAGTGAGGAAAGAGTGCTTTATTTTCAATTTTTAGGCCCAAACAAAGAGATTATCGAGGATAATGCCAATACTATTTCCGTAAATGGAAATATCTACAGTAAAAGGGTAGAACTGGTTTTTATGGGTGAACAGGTAAGCGTTTGCGATGTAATTACCGTACCCTCTGCTTCCTTGGTGGAAGGTACATATACCTTCAATGTTTTCGAGGATGAAAAATTACTTACCTCCTCTGAATTTCAGTTAAAATAATTATCGCTTTTTTGGGCTAAAACTCTATTTTTGCCCAATGGTAAATCAAGAAGACAAATTCAAAAAAGTTATTTCCCACGCCAAGGAATATGGTTATGTATTCCAATCTAGCGAAATCTATGATGGGCTTAGCGCTGTGTACGATTATGCCCAGAATGGAGCAGAATTAAAAAAAAACATTAGGGAATACTGGTGGAAGGCCATGGTACAGATGAATGGAAATATTGTTGGAATAGATGCCGCAATATTCATGCACCCCACTACTTGGAAAGCTTCTGGCCATGTAGATGCCTTTAATGACCCACTTATAGATAACAAGGATTCTAAAAAGAGGTATAGGGCAGATGTCCTTATCGAGGATTATGTTGCAAAGATAGAGACTAAGATAGACAAGGAAGTGGCCAAAGCATCAAAACGCTTTGGAGATGCTTTTGATAAGGAGCAGTTTCTTGCCACCAATCCGCGAGTTGTACAATATCAGGAAAAAACGGCCACTATTCTAAAACGTATGGGGCGGTCCTTGGAAAATGAGGATTTGGCCGATGTAAAAGCACTCATTGAGGAATTGGGGATCGTTTGTCCCGTATCCGGATCCAAAAACTGGACCGATGTAAAACAGTTCAACTTAATGTTCGGCACTAAATTGGGGGCATCTGCCGATAGTGCTATGGACCTTTATTTGCGCCCGGAAACCGCACAGGGTATTTTTGTTAATTTTTTAAATGTGCAGAAAACCGGACGTATGAAAATACCGTTCGGGATTGCACAAGTGGGTAAAGCATTTAGAAATGAAATTGTGGCGCGTCAGTTTATTTTTCGCCAACGAGAGTTTGAACAGATGGAGATGCAATTTTTCGTTCGGCCAGGCTCGCAGGCGGAATGGTACCAAAAATGGAAGGAAAACCGCCTAAAATGGCATTTGTCCCTTGGGATGGGTCAAGAAAATTATCGTTTTCACGATCATGATAAATTGGCCCATTATGCGGATGCGGCGGCAGACATAGAGTTTAAGTTCCCATTTGGGTTCAAGGAGTTGGAGGGCATACACTCCAGAACCGATTTTGATTTGGGAAGCCATGAAAAACATTCAGGAAAGAAGTTACAATATTTTGATCCCGAACTCAATGAAAGTTACGTGCCCTATGTAGTGGAGACTTCCATAGGATTGGATCGTATGTTCTTGGCCGTGTTTTCCAATTCGTTGCAAGAAGAGGCATTGGAGAACGGAACGTCGAGAACCGTACTTAAGCTACCCGCAGTCCTGGCACCTACCAAGGCTGCGATATTACCTTTGGTCAAAAAAGATGGCTTGCCAGAAATTGCCCATGAAATCGTCAATACCCTAAAATGGGATTTTAACGTTATTTATGATGAGAAGGATGCCGTAGGGCGCAGGTATCGAAGACAGGATGCTGCGGGCACCCCTTTTTGTATTACGGTAGATCACCAGACCCTAGAGGACAAAACGGTAACTATTAGACATAGGGATTCTATGAAACAAGAACGCGTGCATATGGAAACCTTAAGTACCATTATTTCCAAAGAGGTGGATATGAAGCATTGGTTAAAAAAGTTGGAGCGGGCCTAAAGGCGATAATTTAATCCCAAACTGCCATAATAATTTCTGCCGTCCCCAGGATTGAAGAACCTAGGTTCGGCTCCTCCAAAACCTACGGCATTTATCAATACAGATCTTGCATAATTGGTATTGAATAGATTGTTTATACCAAAATCCAAACGACCCGTCAATCTTTTGGAAAATACCCTCTTATAACCCAAACGGGTATTGAATACATTAAAACTTTCACTAGATAGTAAATTGGCGTCCGTTAAGGGAATAGCACCAACATATTGATGTGTAGTATTCCAATAAAAACCATCATTATGCCGTATTCGTACACCAGAATTTAGGCGATGTCTTGGAACTCCCGTAAGTGGGTTGCCAGAGAAGTTATTGTCCCCGTCCACAAAATCCACAAAACTATGATCATTAAAGGTATACCCTAGAAAAGGGCTTACTCTTAATGTTGTGGAAATGGGAATGATTAGATTCATATCAAATTCCAATCCTTGATGCCTTGTACTACCCGCATTTCTACCAATAAATTGATCTTCTTCGATTCTTTGGGCCACTAATAGGTTATTAATATCCATACGGTATATCGCCATGGTGATACGCAACCTGTTTTCAATGGATAAAATTCGGGTTCCCAGTTCGTAATTTGTGCCTGTTTCCTGGGAAATTTCTGGATTTAAGGCCCCATCGGGAGTTAACGTTTCTTCAAAGCCCGGATTGGAAAACCCCCTGCTAATATTTCCATAGATTATATTTCCCTTTGATAGATTGTACGTAAGACTAAGGCTTGGTAATGCAATAGTGGAAAAGTCTCTTTCCGCACTTGTATCTTCCAAGCCGGAATTGAACCGATCCCGAAAGTCGTAGTGTGTAGCATTTATATTAAGCCCTGCTTGTACGTTAAAATTTGAAGTAAGTGATATGGAAAACGTGCCAAAAATGTTCAACTGTCGTCTAAATTCCTTGGTATTGCCAATTCGGTTCCCCAGTAAGCTACCGTTTCCATTATTCTCCCTAAACCTATTTATAAAAGTATCTCCGTTGAATTCATCGTGATAAAGCTCTGTCCCCAAAGAATAGCGCGTCGATTTTTGACCAAGAGTTAGGCTTCCTGAAAACCTGGTCCTAAACCCATAGCCATTGGTAAATTGATCCACAATATTGAAGGGTCTGGCCTCATACTGGTCAAGATAGGTATAATAAATACTTGAAGTATTTTCCAACCGGGAGCTGAAAGAATGCGTATAGGAAGCCCCCACCAACGTATATTTATTGCTCTCAAAACCCTGTGCTGCCAGCCAATTGGCCGCTGCTCGCCTCGGATTTTCGTCAAAATCCGATCGGCTAAGAGAACTCGGAATCTGTGCGGTATAGTCCACATAATTCAACAAAAAGGCGATGGCGTTTTTTGCATTGAAACGATACGAGGTATTTAACAAAATTCCATCTCTGTCAAAACTATTGTTTTCCCGAAAGCCATCGGTCTCTAAATGACCGTATTGTAGGCCAAATGCAAACGAATTGTCCCTATGATCAAAACTAAGGTTGTTTTTCAAGAGACTAAAGGAGCCAAGCGTAAAATTATTGCTTAAACTTGTGGATTCGAATTTATTTTCCTTGGTTTTTAATAAAATGGCGCCGCCTAAGTTTGCACCATATGCCGTACCCTTGGGCCCTTTTATCACCTCTATTTGACCTAAATTCTCTAGATCATAGGTTTCGATCGTTGAAAACCCAGAACCATTGGTTACCGGAATATCATTATAATAAAGGCGTAATTTATCGGTGCCGAAAGGAGTACGCGCACCAATACCTCGTATGGTAATTCTATTGGTGTTGAGCGCTCCTGATAAAACATAAACGCCTGGAATTTGATTAATGGATGAGGTTACGTCTATAGGACTATAATTTTGAAAGACTTCCGCACCTATGGTACTTGATGGAACAATTCCCGTTGCACTTTTGATCTTTGTTGCATCAAACAAAATTACCCCCTCCAATTGGGTTATACTATCATTTTTGGTGTCTTGGGCAATAGATATAGATACGGTAAGGAGAACAAAAAAGAAAAAACAGGCCTTCATTTAGATGGATATCAGGCGCTAAAATTAGGCATTAAAACCGAAAACCTACGGAAAGACCTATTCTATACATAAAGGAATCCTGAAAATCCTCCGGATTAACGTTACGGCCAAACCCGCCATTGACTTCCAAAGCAAATTTTTGACTTTGTGTTACCCATTTGTTTCCCAACCCCAGGCCAAGGGCCAATGTGCTGTATTCACTATTGCTGGAGGAAATTCCATCGCCGGTGTTTTCTTCTTCTCCTGTGTAATAAAGGCCAAAAACCTCTGCAAAGAAACCGCTTCTAGGGCCATAACCAAAATAAGCCCTAAAATTAGGGCCAATGCCAAAATCTCCGTTATAATCCAAAGCGTCATTATCAAAATAAACAGTTCCTCCAACACTGGTGTCCTCATTTAAAAAATATTCATAGGAGCCCTCCAAAGTGGTTGTTGCCAAAAAAAGCCCTGCATTGAATTTAATTTCACTATCGTTTTGGAATTGAGGGTACGCCTGTGCATCTACGGTATATATGGTGCCAAGCAGCACAAAAATGACGTATATTTTTTTCATGGTGTACGTTTTTGTCTTATCTCTTAAATCAAATCTCGTTCCAAAATGTGTGATTTGGTATTTTTTTCATGCGCCGGGATAATCTTTGTTTCTCTTTCATTACTTTTAATCCGTCTAAAAAAGTACAATGAAAATTATCTCCTATAATGTAAATGGCATTCGCGCGGCCCTCAACAAAGGTTTTATCCAATGGTTACAAAGTGTTGATCCTGACGTAATATGTTTACAGGAAATTAAGGCAAATGAAGATCAACTGGATCTAAAGGTATTTGAAAAAGCTGGATACCCCTTTAACTATTGGTATAGCGCTCAAAAAAAAGGATATAGTGGAGTGGCTATTTTGTCCAAGGAGAAACCAGATCATGTGGAATTTGGGACCGGGATAGACTATATGGATTTTGAAGGCAGAAATCTTAGGGCCGATTTTAACGGTATTTCGATCATGAGTATGTATTTGCCTTCCGGATCCAATATGGATCGTCTTGAGTTTAAATTGAAATATATGGCAGATTTCAAGGAGTATGCAGGTCTTCTTAGGAAAACGCACCCCAATCTGATCGTTTGTGGAGACTATAATATTTGTCATGAAGCTATAGATATTCATGACCCTGTAAGAAACAAGAATGTATCCGGGTTCTTACCTGTTGAGCGCGAGTGGATCGGAAATTTTATGGATGACGGTTTTATAGACAGTTTTAGATACTTCAATAAGGAACCCCACAACTATACGTGGTGGAGCTATAGGGCCAATGCGCGGAATAATAATAAAGGTTGGCGCTTGGACTACGGTATGGTAAGTAGATCGTTGGAGGACCAATTAAAACGATCTATTATCTTATCGGAGGCCAAACACAGTGATCATTGTCCCATTTTATTGGAATTGGAATAAAAAAAGCGCCGGATAAGTCTGGCGCTTTTTTGTAAAACAATACGTGGTTAGGTCATCTATAGACCGTCACATGACCTACAAACTCCCTTGGGTCGTCGGGCCCATTAAGTTTTATAATATACCAATAATCACCGGTCGGAAGCTGGGAATCATTGTAGGTGCCGTTCCATTCACCCTCACGTATAAATTCTTTTATCTGTCTACCATAACGATCAAAGATAGACACATAGATATCAGGGAACCCCTCTGAGTTTTTTATGGCCCAAACGTCATTTTTCCCATCTCCGTTCGGGGTAAAGAAATCCGGAATTTCAATATCTATGAATTGCATTTCTACCTGGATGGCCTCTACGCAACCTTTACCATCCTCAACGCTTATAGTATATGTGCCATCCCTAACAATATAATAGGACCCGTTGTTATGGGGAATACCATCAAAGTAATACGTATAATTACCATCCCCACCAGCAGCTTCCACCAAAATCTGATTAATGTTACCGGGTTTTAGCTCAAGTGTCAAGGGTTGCGGATTACGTATCAAAATTCCAGATAATACCTCCACACACCCACCTTCATGTACAATACTGACAATGTGTTCACCGTCCTCTAGGTCTTCAAATAAGCCATTATCCGTGGCTTCGTCAGTGATTTCCGGATTGTTTGGATCGGCAGCATCCAATATATAAAGGACCTTGTTTGCAATTTCCGAATCATTTAAGTTTATAGTGGTCCTGCTGATAGCTCTGCCGTCTACACATTCATAAAGGGTTTCATACGTTGCTGTTAGGTCCACACCAATTTTTACTTCATGCTGAATGAATTGTTCACATTCGTTAGCGTCTTTCACAAAAACAAAGTATGTAGTACCGCCGTCAAGATCTGGTAGTAACAAAGAACCGGGATTTGTTACATTGGTAAATGGCCCGTCCGGACTTTCCATACTATATCGATACGGCGGAGTACCTCCGGAAAAAGCCAAAGTCATGGATCCATTATCATCGCTTGAGCATACTTCATCTTTAAAGGCTGTAAGTTCTACGTTGAGTGGTGCTACCGGGCCTTCTATAGTAAATGCTACCTCTTTATCACAGCCGTTGGCATCCTGTACGATAACCGTATAACTACCCATTTCCAAATCCTGGAATAAATGGTTTTCGGAAGCCTTTTGAGGTTCTGAAGAAATAATATACTGGTAAGGAGGAACACCTCCTTGTACATCTATGGAAATACTACCGGTTGTCTCACCAAAACATTGAATATCTGTCTTTTTGCTAAACGATGCAATGAGTTCATCCGGTTCCACAATCGAAATAATACCTTGGGTGTCTTCCGAGGAGACCGAACAATCGGTACCACTCGTGGCAACGATGATGTAATCGCCTTTTCCTAGGTTTTCAAATATCCCCGAATCCTGTGGGGGACCCTGTGGAGTGCCATCCTTTAGTATTTGATACTGATATCCCCCAAGACCTCCACTGGCTTGGGCCACCAATACGGCATCGCTTTCATTATGGCAGTTTATAGTAGTATTGGAAGTATCCACGATAATCTCAAAAGACTCCACTTTTTGTATGGTGCGGATGACGGGAATAGGTGAAACACATAAGAATGTTTTATCTCTTGCAGTAAATTCGTAGGTGCCCGATCCAAGTGTATAAACAATGTCATCGCTCCATCCGCTTGGTGTTCCTCTATTCTGATTTTCGTCGATAGGAACATATTGATATTCAAAGTTACCGGACCCCCCTGTGGCGCTAACTGTTATCCCCCCGTCCGTCATACAGGTAGGCTCATGACTAATAATGGCATCTATTTCTATTTCATCAGGGTAATCTATGCGAACGGAAGGTGTTGTAACACCAACACATCCAAGATTGTCCGTCACCACCACTTCGTATTCCCCTTTCGGAAGTCCTAAAAATGAATTAGTGGACTGTGGTGCACTTTCAATACCGGAATCCAGGTTCCTTAGAACATATTGATAGTACGTAGGCCCTTGTCCCCCAGTAGCAGTTACCTCAATACTCGCATCTGGAATTCCGAAGCAAGAGGGTTGCACCACTGTTGGAGCCCCGACGGTAATGGGGTCTATGGGCGCTACAGGCGTTAGTATCTTAATAACATCCTCGCAACCTCGTGCATCCTTGAGTGTTACCCTATAGTCTAAACCGGACTGTAATGCCCCGAAAACGGTGTTGGAATCAAAGTCTTGGATAACGATATTATTGGTAGCATCCTCCAGTTTTAGTAGATAACCTCCCCATCCACCGATAGGTGTTACCGTAATTTCGGCATCGTTACCAGGATTACAGCTCAAGGGTTTTGTAAGTTGATCGGTGAAATCCAATGGAAATACAGGGGATTGGATGGTAATGTTTTCGGACGTTACCGCACATTTGGAAGTTTCATCCCTTATCACTGCATAATAGGTGCCGGGAGGGAGGTTCTCAACAGGAACTGCTGTGGTTCCCGTGCGGATTGATGGCTCTGACCTAAAAGGGACGGTGGTATCTGTAATATTGAATATTTCATAATTGAATCCAGTTGTAAAACCAATCACTTCAAAACTAAATGCACCGTTATCGGCTCCAACGCAACTTATGTCGTTTATTTTGGTAACCGCATTGATTTCGATAATATTAAAATTGGCAATTTCGTAGTTTACCCTTGAGGTGCATCCGGTATCCGTATCGGTAAGTTCGTAGATATAGTTGCCCGGATTCCCCGCAGGAATGGTAATAATTCCTTGACCTGTCGCGTTGATGAGGTTTCCTGAGGGAAGTTCCCTAACTACATAATTAGCTATTCCAGACCCATTGTTTCCGACTACCTCTATTATTGCGTCATCTTCGCAGTTCATTTGCTGGGTCTCCACAATGGTAGCGAGTACTTTTTCCGATGCAGGAACGTTAATAGTGGTTTGATCGGTACAATTGTTTGCATCTATAACATCTATGGTCACAGTTTGGTCCACATTGGTAAATGGAAGCTCAAATGTGTCATTTGTGGTGAAACTACCACCGTTAAAACTATAGTTATAAGGCCCTGTCCCTGTTGGAGTACCTCCAAGGTCCAGAATGGACGCCGTAATAGAGGCCGTCCCTGGATTGTTTTCCAAGGTGCATGTAAAGTCGGAAATAGTAGGTGTGGACAGCAGTAGCTGGCTAGGTTCCGATATAATGATATCCGGTAAGGTCTGTATACAGTTCTTGGACGATCGTATTTGCACGGAATAATTA
>JBCBZE010000102.1:0-10084 GCA_039815505.1 Bacteroidota bacterium
CATTCACCATTCGTATGACCAGAAAATTATGATCACATTTTAGCTTCCATTTTGGCCTCTGCAATAACATTCCCAACCATCTCATTCAAACTCTGATCAATGAACCCGAAGAACTGCTCTTTGGTCATCTTGGGGTTTTCCATGAATTCCTCGAACTTGGAGGTCCATACGATCATCGATTTATTATAGCCAAGATCTACTACGTTCCAGGTATTGACCATTCCTTTGATGGGTACGCCTTCAATAACGGAATAACTATAAGTTCTATTGGCATCGCTGTAATCAACAATGTTTTCCTTAAAGAACCCTTGGTTGTCCGGTGCATAGCACACCCGCTGGCCACCAACATCCTTGGGGCCCTTCCATTCCAATCTTGCAATTCCCTTGGAATAGTTCTGGATCTCGTCCATTTTTCTTAGGACCGACCATACCGCATCCGCGGAGGCGTCCACCACCTTGGTATACGTTTTGTTGGCATCGGCACTCTGTGCCTGGGCGTCATTATAGCCCACGGCCATTGCAATTGTTGCCACTAACGAAAAAATTGTCTTTTTGATTTTCATTTTGTTTCTATGATTTAATTGTTATTTACTATTTGAAAAATGATTTTAGGTTTTACCGATATACCGCCTCGGTATCGAAAAGGCCATCCGCCAATGGCGCAAAGGGCTCATCCACTTCCGTTACCGCCAATTGGTTGGTAAGGTTTGACATGACCTTTGCCCCGATGTTTGTAATGACCTCTATCGCCTGGGCCTTGTCATAACCTGCCGTAAGGAAACCGTTGAGCACTTTATCGGACACCCTTCCCTTTCCCCGGTAAACGTCAAGGGTAAAGGAGCGGAGGGCATCGAATTTTTCATTTGGGATGGTATTCTCGTTCCGGATGGCCTCAAGGTCCTTTTCGTCCGACCCAAAGAACGTGCCACCGGCCATTTGGTGGCCTGAGGTACAATATTTGCATCTGTTCTCAACGGCCACGGCCATTTGGATGATATTGTGTTCCTCTGGGGTCAGCGTCCCGTGTTGCGCCAGTTGCAATTGGGTGAGCCAATAGGAACGTAGAGCTGCCGGAGAGGCGCTCATGACCTTTGTAAGATTGGGCACGAACCCAAAATTTTGCTTGTACCAATCAAAAACCTCTTTTACCTCTTGGGGCTCATTGGGCACTTCGTCCATCTTAAAGCCCCTACTTGTCTCTTTCATAGTTGTTACTTTGTAAATGTTACCTCGTAATCTTTCCTGATTTCCTTGATTTTCTTGTTGAAAGGGGTCACTTGTTCCCCAGTCTCCACATAGTGCTTTAATCCCTTTAGGTTGTTGGCCAAGGTCTTTTTGAAGCTTCCCTTCATCATACCGGTCATAAATGCGGGCTTTCCGCGGAACTGCATGAGATAGGAGGCCGTTGAGGTTCCATTACCGTTGTCTTTTACGCGGTAATAGGCCTGGGTGTTGTCTGCGTCCAATGGAAACTTGGCCCCGTCCAGAATAATGTTCCGCATTTCCATTTTTTTCTCGTCGATGTCGGCTATCCTTTCATGAACCCATCGGGTGCCATTGGCATTGAGGTCACATTTTCGCTCGGCCCCTTTTACACCGGATAGGGAGCCGTTCTCGGAATTGGCAGCGTAGATATAGGGAGACCAATTGGATATGGCCCCATAGTCCTGTACCATGGCCATCCAGACCTTTTCGGCCGGAGCGTTGATATCGATTGCCGCTTCTATCGATTTGTACTTCTTGTCCATGTTCTGGGCCGAAATGGTGAGCCCCACCGTCATGAACAACATTAAAGCAAGTGTCTTTTTCATGATTTCTTTAAATAGATTTTAGTTTCTTCCTTTTGATACCTTGTGAAAGGAGGTGTTACAGAACTAGGCCACCTTTTTGGAAAGTTTTAACAGCTCCTTTTCCTTTTCGGGACTTGGAATGCCCCTTTCCACATAATGCTTGAAGTCCTTGATGACGCCCTCTATGGTCTTGTTCAGCTTCATTTTCATCATTGGGCCCATTAGAATTCCCATAATCCCCTTGGTCTCCATTTTTAGGTGCATGCTGACCTTGGTCTCGTTCCCAAGTTCCTCGAGTTTCCATGTGTTGATGGCAGAGGAAATGAAACCGGGAAAACCTTTCACGACCTCGTAGGACAGCACATGGTTCTTACTATCGAACATTCGGATCTCTTCCTGTATGGTTCCGAAACCGGGCACTTCACATGTACGATTGCTACAGCTGGCCCCCTCGAAAATGGGCTCTCCATATCCCTGTGAATCATCCAGGCCCCTTGCCCATTTATAGGCATTGCTGAACTGGTTTCCGAGAACGTCCCAGACTTCCTCGATTGGTCTTTCCACCACTATCTCTTTGAATATTTCCATAGGTTTAAAATTTAATAGTTGTCCCTTTGATGCAAAGAGTGACCATGTGTTACAAAACAAAAACCCGAAGAAACTATCTTCGGGCCTTTACTAGGGTTCTATAACAAGTCAGTTGAGTTCAAAAAAATCAAGGAGTTCCTTATCCCCCAGTATTTCATCCAAAACTGTCGTGCTGTCAAAATTGTCCTTGGCAGGAACGTCCCGCAAAAGTTGCAGGTGCTTATGGTCCACGATATCGGCGACCATATCAAGGTTCTTTTCCGCATAGTCGGCCACTTTTGCTTTGTACCCCACATTGAACATGCGCTTGTCATCCGTAAGATATCCCTTTTGGTACATGGTCTTGGTCTTTTTGGCACATCGGCAGGGGTTTTTTGGATTCATGAGCCCGCATTTGTCCTGCATAAAGTTGATGATGTCCTTTCTGGCCCTGTGGAGTTTTATCCGGTAATTCTGCTTGGAAAGATCAAATATCTCGGCACCGACGTTATGGTCCACCCCGAAGGTCTCCCCTACAATGAACAACAACCGCTGTTCCCTTGTCAGGCACATGATCATACCCGATAGGCACCTGTAACGCAATTCCCTGATCTGTTCCTCCAGCTCCCTTTCCTCCTGCTCGCTAATGACGGCGTTCTCAATGGAATCCAATCGCTCCCCTTGGTCCTTGAAGTTGGTGAACTGTCTTTCCCCATTCCTTCGTTTGGATTGTAGGAACTCATTGAACACGATACGATAGAGCCAAGTCCTGAATTGGCTCTCAAATTTGAACTGCGACAGTTTGGTGATCACCTTGATAAGGGCCTCTTGGGTCATGTCCTCCGCGTCCATTGGGTCAAAGGTGAATTTCCAGGCGACGTTGTAGATGTAGGACCGATGTAATTTTATCAATTCGTTCAAGGCATGCTTATCGCCCTTAAGGGAGGCCCTGACCAATTCAATGTTCCGGTCTTCCGAATAGTTTTCACCTAGTGGGTTCATATGTTTTTTATGATTTAGATGCATTTTGGGTCATGGTGTTACAAAAGTGTATTATCCTGGACTATTTCATTTTCTTGAGACAACCCAAATCGGTCATATCATCGCTTTTGACATTTACTTTAAGATAGGAAAAAGCATTGACATCCTTCAAGACCGTGAAGCAAAATTCCATCGAACTTGTAACACCAGTCCAAAATTGGAATCAAAGAGGTAAACATATTGTTCAATAAAAACAAAGATTATGAAATTGACAACGTATTTAGCCATGGCTGCTATCCTGCTCATGGGCTGCAAAAAATCCAAAAAGAAAACAGATATGGAAGCTGACATAGATATGGGCAAACCAAGCACCGAAGCCTACTCCATAGGAGAGGATGCCCGATTGACACAGGCCCTTATCGTGGATGCAGGAGCGGACAAGGTATGGAGCCTATTGAGACAATTGGACGATGTGGACAAATATTCCTCGAACATTGCCAAGGTGGAATTCACTGGAAAAAAGGGGGTCGGCGGCGAAAGGGTGTGCACCTCTACGGACGGGAAAGGGTTCTTCAGGGAAAAGATTGTCGCCTTTGATGACAGGTTCCGAACGTACTCCTATTCCTTGGTGGAAGGGGTTCCTGCAAGGGGCATGGTGAACACCTTTAAGGTAGTTAACCTTGGATATGGCAAAAGTGCGCTCATATGGTCGTCAAACTTTGAACAGTTTATGGAAAACCCCAATATGACGGAAGATGAGTTCATGGCCTTTATGAACTCGGCATCCAAGGAGACCCTGCAAAAGATAGGTGAGGCCGCCACTTCCACTCCAATGTAAGGACAGGTTAATGGGTACGGGGTTATTCACCGTTTTACCGTTTTTTCTGTTGTTCCCTTTACCACACTGGAAAAAATTACCGCTAGCTATTTTATATTAAACTATATCTCTCTCCCTTTTCCTTGAAATATCCAAAAGAGAATGAGGCCTACAGATACCACATAGGAAGCACTCATCAAAAGACCGGAGATCATAATTACATATTTCATCCATAGAATTCCTCTCCAGAGCAGATAGATTCCTCCAAAGGTGAACAACACCGACATTAACGGTTCAAAAAGCAATAGTTTCCTCAAAAAACCTTCAATAGGTGTCAGCGAGAACAAAAATGCCAAGATAAAAAAGAGCATTCCAACGGCCAACATATGTGTATGGATGATATTCAATATCTGCTTCTCGCTTTTTTCGAACTTCATTTCTTTCGCTTCTGGGTCATCCTCGTTTCCCAGGTAATTTTCCTGTATGCCCATCGGCCTATTTTCAGTTGTTACATTAACGAATGTGAGGGCCGAAATGAAGCCGATGCTGGTAACCAATAGATATAGGACCATAAGAATTTTTATATCCCAAGGAAGTTTTTGGATATACCCCTTTAAACGAATCACAGTATTTTCTCCTTTTTCAGGATTACCATACTTTTTAACACATCCTCAACGGCCTTGGTCATGGATTTAGCAGATATGGTAGCCCCGGAAATGGCATCCACATCTTCACCGTATAAAAGAGAGTCCCCCATTTTTTTTCCTATAAACTGCTTTAACCAACGTTGACTACCTATCTGTCTTCCGTAATCTTCACGATATATCAGTACTTTGGATTTCCTGATGCCCATGTCCGGATTAAAAAGCACCAGATAATCAAAACTATTTTTCATACTAGGCGCCTGGCCCAAATAGGCATAGCCTATTACCTTTTGGTCTTCATTGATCTTGTATAGGTTTTCCTTTCCCAGTTCAATAGCGGTCTTTTCATTGAGCCGATCGTTGACCGAAAGGGGTATAAGTTGAAACTCCGTAACCTCAAAGGTGCTCTTTACGGCATTGTGCATTTTCTGACGTAACCTAGGAGATATGGTGCTTTGAGCAAAGCCTAGGGTTAAAAAGGCCATACATACTAGGATTCCAAAAAAAACCAAAGCTCTAGTTTCCTTCCCTGCTTTTACTTTCATCTTCCAAGACAATAAATTTATCGATGACTTCTTTGATCTGTCCCATTTTGGCACCCTTTTTTTCAAGAGGATAAAAATGCATGAATAGCGGTTTGCCATCTATTTTTTTTGCCAATTCCAAATTACCTTCCCTAGTATAGACCATATCCCATGCTTCCCTCACATCGGTCCAAAAATTGGCATGTTCAGCCCACCAATCCCTGGCCAATTGGCATTTTTCATCCGCTATTTTGGTATAGACGTTCATCCCTTTTTCTTGTGTGAGCAGCACATCCCCTTCTCCATCTTTCCTGATGATCTTATCATTATCCTGTTCATGAATCCATCCAAACTTGGTAATTTCATGACGATTGCCCCTTAGCATCACATTGTAGTCCTTTCTTTTGGTATACTCCCTTCTTGGTAGGGGTGAATCGGTCTTATTCTCCCAATAGTGCCTCCCGTCAAAATGGACCCAAGTGGCCGACCCTGAATACCGTGGGCTATCATCTACTTGATATACTTTTTGTGTCCATTGTCCCTTAACGGCATCCGTGGAAAGTTTTTTGAATGTCCAATTGTTGTCTTTATTGTAGTGAAACACCTGTTGATTTTCATATAGCCAATCTTGTCTCCAATGCTTAATAACCATAGTATCGTTCACCACCAACAGATGCTGTATTGATACTCTGTTGTCTTCGTCTACAATGGGAAGCGCCAACTCCAAAGCCGAGGCGGTATAATCCAATTTTTTTTCGTAATCTATTTCAGGGGCAAAAGTCTCCGTGTACTTAAAGGAAATTTTATAGCAACCACACATGTCCATAATCGCCGTTCTATCCATTTCTTTTTTTTCTTGACTATGTAGATGGATGATAGGAACCGACAAGATCAAGGAGAGCAACACAAAATTTTTCATTTTTCTGGATTGTTTTTTAGGTTAATTAATTCAACTTTTTTTATCTATTATTATTTAGACTAATTTAAAATAATATATATTTGCTTCAAATTTAAATAGAATGAGTCTAAATAAAAATTATTTAGCTGCATTTTTTTTCCTCTCCACCTATTTTTTTGGTGCCGCACAGGAGCGATCTGTACAACGACCAGTTAAAATGGATACGCTAAAAGAAGTGGTAGTTACCGCCACTCGTACTTTGCGACAATTATCTTCTTTACCCCTACCCGTTACATTGATTTCCAAACAACAGTTGCAAAGGACAGGGGTTACCCGTCTTGATCAAATTTTGAATGAACAAACCGGTATTGTAATAACCCCCGATGTGACCATTGGAGGCGGTGAAGGAGTTCAGATACAAGGTATCGCATCCGATTACATTCTGGTGCTCATAGATGGTGTTCCCGTAGTGGGCAGAAGTTCTGGCAATCTGGATTTAAGCAGATTTGCCATTGGCAACATTAAACAGGTAGAGGTAGTAAAAGGTCCTTCCTCTAGCTTGTTCGGTTCCGAAGCTCTAGGCGGTGTCATCAATATTATTACGGAAAAACCCAGTTCGGAAAAGATAACAGGCCAGGTTTCGCACCGTTCGGCTTCCTTTAATAATCAAAATACCAACTTGAGCCTTGGTCAAGGCAAGGGGAAATTGGGGTATTCCTTCTTTGCGGATAGACTAAGTACGGATGGTTATGATCTAGCACTGGATCAAACAGGACAGACTATCAATCCCTTTTTTAACTATACTTTTAATGGACGTTTGTTTTTCGATGCCTCTGACAAATGGAACTTCTTTGCCTCGGGCAGGTATTTTTTTCAGGAGTTCGATGTTACGCCCAGCACTAGCGAAGAGACCGATGCCAATCTCCAGTTCCGAATAGATCACAATCCCTCCAAAAAAACCAATTTTCAATATGAGTTTTACTATACCAATTATACGACCAACGAACAATCCGTAGACCCTATTGACAATGAATTACTAATTGAGAATGACTTTGACCAACAGCTATTTCGCCCGGAAATACGTTTCAATTATTCATTTCTTCCAAACAACATACTCACGGCCGGTGGTGGCTATAATTTTGAAAGCCTGGACCGTTCCCTTTTTGCCGAAAGAGTGACTTTTGAATCCCAATACCTGTTTGCGCAATATGATTTTAAGCCCTTCGAAAAGCTTAACATCATTGCCGGTGCCCGATTTGACAATCATAGTGAATACAGTTCACAACTAAGCCCTAAAATATCGGCGAGGTATCAATTGAGCACCAATTTTGCTATAAAAGGTTCCGTAGGAAGTGGTTTCAAGGCTCCGGATTTTAGGCAGCTTTACTTGGACTTTACCAATGCCGCAGGTGGCGGTTATACCGTTTTTGGAAAAGAGGTGGAAGCAGCCGGCATTGAACGTCTGCAAAACAATGGTGAAATTGCGACGCTACAGGTAGAACCATCTGCCTTGGGTGAATCTTTGGACGCGGAAAGCTCAGTCGGTTACAATTTTGGCATGACCTTTAAAAAAGGTAAAATAGCTTCGGAAATCAACTTCTTTAGAAATGATTTTAAAAACTTGATCGATACGCGGATTTTAGCGGCAAAAACAAATGGACAAAACGTTTTTGGCTATATCAATCGGGAAAGCGTCTTTACCCAAGGGATCGAAACCGACCTGCAATATCGTCTTTTCGAAAACCTCAACCTTTCCGCCGGATATCAATTGCTGTATGCCTATGACAAACGACGCCGAGATGATATTGACAATGGAGAGGTTTTTGGAAGGGATCCCGAAACATTGGAAACTATACGCTTAGAGCAATCGGATTATTTCGGATTGGAAAACCGTTCCAGACACACCATTAACTTCAAGATTTTTTATGAAATCCCCGAGTGGGCCGCAAACGCTAACCTTAGAATAGTATATCGTAGCCGATTTGGTTTAACGGACAGGAACGGCAATGGATTGTTGGATGAATTGGACGATTCCTTTGTTAATGGCTATGCCTTGGTGAATCTTTCCTTTGGCAAAACTTTTTACAAACATTATCGGTTCCAAGTGGGGGCCAACAACCTTCTGGACTTCAAGGGCAATAATCCACTTGCAGCCCAGGACAGTGAAGTCTTGATCAACCCAGGAATACAATTATTCGCACGATTAAATTTTCAATTTTAAACAATGACAACTATGAAAACAACCTTTAAATTATTCAGTCTACTTTTTGTGCTCTGTGCATTTATTGCCTGCAGCGATGATGATGATGGCGATTCCATCACAGAATTTACCGTAACCGCCGTTAGCCCGGAATCGGGCACCATAGGAACGGAGATTACGATTACCGGGACCAATTTTCCGTTGGATATATCTGTGATTAATATTACCATTGGGGGTACGGCTGCCACCATTAGCTCACTGAGCAGCTCGCAAATTATCACCACGGTTCCCGTAGGAGCCTCTTCGGGGGATGTTAGTATTTCTACGAGCGACTTTACCCAAACGGCCCCTACCAGTTTTACCGTACTCGAAAATTTGGAGCTTGGTACTATTGAAAACCTATTTGCTCCACAAACCGGAGGTCAGGGGCAAGGTGAGATTGGCGGTGAATTTACCAAGTTCAGTTTTGAGACCGGAGCCGTTACGCAAAGCGATACGGATTGGGATATCGCCTTTAGGGGCACCACCATAGCCGTGAACGGCGGTTCCGTAACGGGCACGAACGACGAGCCCGAAAGAAATGGCAACGCAGGGGCCGCTATCGCAAACGGTATTTTTGACGAAGTGACCACTGCCAATGGGTTAACATTTTCCCAAGATGCCAATGGTGCATTTGCCATACCCACGGGCAGTGATAATGGATGGTACAACTACAATTTTATGACCAATGTGGTAAGTCCCATTCCAGGCATAGTATTGGTCCTTAGGACCCGTACCGGAAAGTACGCTAAAATAGAGGTGCTCAGCTATTACGAAAATGCGCCGGCCAATCCGGATGGTTTTGTGGATGCGCCGAGGTATTACACCTTTAACTACGTGTATAACCCCAATGAAGGGGGAACCTCTTTATCCAATTAGATGAAAACAATACATATCTTGTTAATTATATTGCGGCTTTTTTTGGGTGGTTTTATGGTTTATGGAGGCATACAAAAATTTCAAAAACCAATACCTTCTCCTTTGGAGGTGGTAGCGAAGGCGGAAAAGTTCAAGGAACCCGGCAAACAAAATACCCTACAGAAGATACTATATATTAACGGAGCTAAACAAACGGGATATTTCTGGCAGGTGTTGGGTATCTGTGAAATCCTATTTGGTCTTTTGCTCTTAGTTCAATATACCGGTTTTATAGGAGCCGTTTTTCTTCTGCCCATAACCCTACATATCTTTTTGTTCCATTTATTTTTGGAATCCGACGAGGTGTCTGAATTACTTGAAACCGTGGGATTTTTGGTTGTAAATATCCTCTTGGTCCTAAAGGAAAGAAAGCGGTGGAAAAATCTGCTCTGGATAAAGCCCATTTGAACCAATTTATTGTTGGTTACCTTATTGGTTTACTTTGGAAAAGTCCCTTTTTAGGGGCTTTTCTTATTTATATCCAATCGATTGTTCCCAATACCGGGAAGATATAGGCTTGTAGTAGGTGAAAATCGCATTAATTCCTTTAAAGATAAATCGTAGAAGTTTGTCTATAATCAAATCTGGTTGATCGCATTGGGATTATGGGAAAACCTATTGAACAAAGTCAATTCATCAGGCCAAAGAATTCCGTTAAGCACGGTATCCGAGGTTTAAGGAAAATGGAATAGTATTTAGCATTAAA
>JBCBZE010000221.1:0-6005 GCA_039815505.1 Bacteroidota bacterium
AACTCTCCACTTCCCCAAAATTGATGGTTTTGCCACCCTTCTACATCACTGTAAACCGCCATTCTAGGAAAAAACTGGGCGATTACATACGCTCTATTACCATCTTTTGGAAAATACTCGTATCCAGATCTTGCCCGGTTTATGGTATGATTGGGAATATTATAATTCCATTTAACGGAAAAGGATATTTGCTCTCCACTTTTCAAAGGTTCGGCGATATTTATACGCATCATCGTTTGGTTGATGGTATAGGACAAAGGCTTACCATTTGCGTCCTTCACAAAATCAATATTGAAACCTCCATCAAAAGGTTCGGTCAAAAACTCTCCCTGAAAAGATCCGGTCCTATATGCCAGGGGAACACCTCCGCCATCCCTGAGAGGGGACTTTGAATCTTTGGCCCTAACATTTTGGTCCAATTGTACCCAAAGGAACTCTAGATTATCCGGGGAATTATTGGTATACGTAATTGTCTCTTCCCCGTATAATTTAGCGTTTTTATCATCCAACTCAATATCCATTTTATAATCTGCCTGCTGTTGGTAATAATCAGGGCCGGGGGCTCCTGAAGCAGATCTATAGGTGTTGGGTGTAGCGAACTCCTCGTATAATTGTTTGAACTTACTTTGATTGTAATGCCCCGGTTCCTTAACTTCTTTCTCCTCTTCCTGTGCAACCAAAGCAGCCGCGAACAAGAATAAAAGGGAGGCAAAGCCATACTTAATTTTATTCATTTGTTTTCAATTTTAAGTCGACGAAAAGTAATATTTTTTTAATGAATCGTTAATCAATGTTATAAGTTTAACATTCCTTTATTATTCTCTCTCACCAATACAAAACTTTTTTTGTTTCCATTGAGCTTGAAATGTACCACATTTTGTTGTTCGTCGAATAAATCCATCAAAACTTCATTCGTGACTTCGATGGATTGAATTGTAGAAAAACCTACTTTGGGAACCTCTATATAACATATCACAACATCATTATCATATTCCTTGCCCAAGTAATCAAAGTCAACGGTCTTGCGATTTATCTTAAGGGCAAATTTAGCCTTAAGGTATTTTTCAATATACTTATCAGTAGCCTGGTATTCCTTGTCCGTAGCTAAATCCGTAGCTATCCCATAGCGCTCCGCTAATACATTTTCCAAATCATCGATAAAAATACGAGTGGTTATTTGTAGCGCATCGTCTTTATCCGAATATGTTATATTGGTTACGCTTACATAGAACTTATGGGCTACGGCAAAAGCGAATAAAGGAAGTAATAGCACCAATACTACTTTTTTGGTCAATTTCATTTTTAATTTTTATTAAACTTTTTCCTATAACATGTCTACCACATACGCGGGGCCTCCGTGCTGATCAAGCCCTATTTCATTGATATCCGTTCCTTTAAAACAAGCAATACGCATGCCAAAGATAAAAGCTCTAGTTCAATTGGTTGTTTTCGCGATAGATCACGCTTTTCTTTTGCAGAAAACTCCAAATCTTTAGTTTGTCCCGGGTATCTACAACGTTGTTGAAGTCCGTATCTACTTCGCAAAAATACATGAAGTCCTCTATCTTGTTAATCGGTATTTTCAAATCCTTAATAAAAAGGGAGTCCGTATAAAATTGCCGCACCCTTCCCGTGCGTTCATACGCCTCATTCCTTGCCAGTCTTTTCTTTAACATTTTTGTTCTTCCTGAAATACCATTTATGATAGGGTTTAAAGGGATTAACCCACTGCCGCTGGTAGCCTCGAACAAATGTCTTTCCGCCTGCGAAATGGGTTTTACATACGCATTGGGAAGATCCAAGGTAGAGGCGGTCACGACGGGTTCAATTTTTAGGTCTTCCAAATCCTTATCGATATTTCCAGAAAGGTTATAAGGGGTTACTACAACCTCATCCAACTCCGTAAGCGTTTCCACTAAAGGCACATAGACAAGCTTGCTATCCAAAATGGATTTTGTGATCACCAATTCTTTTCTTTTGAACTGTATTGCAGAGAACACCAAGGTATCCGTGAGTTTGGCAGGAATGGAAAAATAACCATAGGCGTTGGTAATCGTTGCCTTCCCAATGGTAACGTTAAGTACATGCACACCCGCAACATCCTTCGTATCACTTATAACCTTTCCTTGTAAATCGGTAGAGAACAAAGTCTGGGCATTTACGCCCATATATATGAGAAAACAACATAGCCATAGGATGCTACTTTTCCTCATCCAACTCCTTTAGATACGTTTTACTATGGGAGACCATAAACTCTATCAATTGAAATTCATTGTCCTTCTTCAAGAGCGATTGGGCGGGCATTTGGGCATCGCAGTAATAGAGAAAGGCATCTATCTTATTTTGTGGTATCCTTAAATCCAGAACAAAGAATTCATCATCGTATACCTGACGCATTACCTCGCTCATTTTTAGCTCCACCTTGCTTCCTTCTTCTTTCTTGTTGGATTTTACCAATGCCTTAAAAATATTTACAAAATTTAGGCCATCACGCATACCTCTTGTTTGTTGAGATTCGGCTACGTTAACAACTTCAGAGGAACGATCGGTCTCGTAATCGAACTGTTTAAAATCCTCGTTCTTCACCTCTAAGAACTTTTTTTGGTTCTCGGGGCTCACTACAACTTCATCCAGTTCGGTCACCTTCTCATTGACCTCTACGACCAATCTATTGTTCTTCAATATTTCATTGGTTATCGTAATCAGCTGTATTTGGTAATTTACAGCGGTAAAGGCAAGCTCATCGCCTTCTTTTACCCGAATTGCAAAGCGACCATCCTCATTGGTTATCGTGGCATTTTCCGAAGTGGTGTTAATAACGTTCTCATTGGAAACATTGCTGTTTCTATACAATACCTGTCCTCTCAATAATTGTCTGCCATCGTCCTGTGCATACAGAAGGCCAACGAATAAAAATGATAGGATAAACAGTATGTAAGTTTTCATTTCTTTTTATTTCAAATTCTTCAAAGAGAAGATAATTTACGGAAAATTCCGTGGCCTTTGGACATAAAACATGATAATTCTATGACGGATAGTCAAGACACTCCTTCGTTATAAAGAAAATGTAACTTAACGTCATAAAAAAATTTAACACCATTAAACTTTTGTTAATATGGTCTGCGGGTAAAGATCAAACCCAAAAACTCGCAAATACTAAAAACATAGGTTTTTTCCTTCAATTCATGAATAGAAAAGCTCTTTATCCCTACAAGTGTGTCTTTTAAAGTATAAAATTAGGTATATGGCGATATAATTTTATTTTTGTTAGCCCTGATAATGAGAACTTAAAGCATTTTCCATGAAAATAAAATTGCTGATACCTGCTATACTCCTGTTTGCTTTTGCATCGGTCCAAGGGCAGATAAAAATTGGTGATAATCCTCAAAACATAGATCCTGCATCCGTTTTAGAACTGGAAAGTGATTCCAGGGTTTTAGTGATAACCCGCGTCAATACCGCACAGATGAATGCCATAGTTCCTTCACAAGGTGCATTGGTATATAATACGGACGTAGCCTGTATTCACTATTATGACGGTAATGAATGGATAAATATTTGTGATACCGTAAGTGATGACCTGGATTTTACGAATAGGGCCATAATCAATACGGATACTACTATCGCCATAACGCGGACCGGGAACAATTATAATTTTGAGGTTAGCGAGATTCGCGGTGAAAATATAGTGGATTTTAGCATAACCGGCATCGATATTCTTGGCGATTCCATTACAGCGGACAAATTGGCCCCGGATTCCGTTGGCAAGGATGAAATTCAAGATCGTTCCGTTGGAAGGGAAGAGATAGATCAAGATACGATACCATTAAGTTTCTTTATCAATGATATTGGTTTTGCTTCAATAAGTACCGAGCCCAATAATTCCATAAGTGATAATAATGGTGTTTTTTATGAAGACCCGGATGATGACGCTACCAATGAAATTCAAACGCTCTCAATTAATGGAAACGATTTAAGTTTTACCGGGGCTCCAGGAGATCCAATAACCATTGTACCTTTACCCACGGTAGATGGTGCCAACTTGGATATTTCCGACCAATTTGATCCACTTTCCATTTCGGGCGATGGTACTCCTGGAAATTTATATGAAATAGCGGACAATGCCGTCACCACCCTTAAGATATTGGATGGCACCATAACGTCCATTGATTTGGCGACGGATGCGGTCATCACTCCAAATATTACGGACGACAACGTAACGGTGGAAAAAATTGCCGCGGGGACAAATGGGCAGATACTTACCACCGATGCCATGGGCGATGTGGTCTGGGCTGCTCCTTCCGCAAGCGGTACAACGGAACTGGCAGACCAGATGACCATAACCGGGGACGGTACCACGGGGAACGAGTTTCAGATCGCCAATGGGGGCGTAAACACCCTACAGCTTGCCAACAATGCGGTAGCTACCGATAAGATACTCGATGAGAACGTCACCCCTGCCAAGATAGAAGCCGGAACCGATGGGCAGTTCTTGACCACCAACGGCATGGGTGATGTGGTCTGGACTTCAATAACACCTGGTGGAGAACCTACGGGAACGGAAGGCTCCATTTTTTTTGCCGATACCGATCAAACCTTAACATTCGATAATACACAGTTGTTTTGGGACAATACGTCAAAAGTTATGGGTATTGGTCTAAATACACCCAATGATCAGACCAAACTCCATATTGCTGAAATCGCAGGAAACAATTTAAACTATGCACTGCAACTACAAAACATAGATGCTGTGGATACCGGTGGTTCGGCAACCGGTATTCTCTTCTCCATAGAAGAGTTGGGCAACTTTGGCAAAGGAGCTTTGGTCTATGAAAGAATTGGATCATGGGCACGAGGTGATTTCCATATTTTACAAAACCAACAAATTGGAGTACCTTCAAGTCCGTCCTTGGCCGACGCCGTGGTCACCGTTCAAAACGATGGGGACATGGGTATTGGAACCACGACCCCTACCTCAAGACTGGAAGTACAAGGTTCTATCGCTTACGCGATAAACCCAAATAGTTCCGGTTCAATAACATTGGGCAACGACGATCACACCATAATAGTTGGCGGAAACCTCGCTATCACCTTACCACTTGCAAACACCTGTGCGGGTCGGTTTTACATTATTAAGAACCCATCGTTCACGGTGACAATCGATTCCTATATCGATACGGTGGGAAGCAATGTAACCGCTATCCCTGCTGGAGGAGTAGTATGGCTTCAAAGTGACGGAACCAATTGGCAACAAGTAAATTAATGAGAAACTTTACTTACATATCGCTACTGTTGTTGGGTTTTATGGGTCAAGCCCAAACTGCCCTATACAATTCCGGTAACATTCGTATTCATGAGAATGGTCAACTAGGCTTCCACACCAATCTGATCAATAATGCTTCTTTCGATGAAAATTTGGGGCTTGCCGGATTTTATGGAAATAATTTAATCGGTGTTTCGGGCGCATTTATGCCCATTTTCTTCGATGTTGAAATTGCAAACGATACGGGCTTGGAGCTTTTCACCGGTATAAATGTGGAGAATAATACCAATTTTGTATCAGGGGACGTGATAACGCCCCGAAATACCTCTGCTATTTTTTATAATTTCCTTCAACAAGCTTTCTATGTTGGGGATAGTGATGCATCCAAAATAGATGGCTATGCTTCCGTTACCCAACAACAAAGCTTTACTTTTCCGGTAGGCGATACGCAACAATTAAGACCTTTAATACTCAATTCAAGTGCGGTGAACCAACAAGCAAGATGTGCTTATTTCCTGGAAGACCCTAACAATCCCTCCACATTCACTCCTTTCAATACCGAACAAAAAGTTCGGGAAATCGGTACTGTAAGTACCACCGAATTTTGGCGATTAGAGGGTAATGTATCCTCAACCATATCCCTAAGTTGGAATGCAAGGAGTAATTTAGGTGCCATAGCGGAAGACGTAAATAATATTACCATCGTAGGCTGGAATATTTCTGCCAATCGATGGGTACGCCT
>JBCBZE010000010.1:0-30694 GCA_039815505.1 Bacteroidota bacterium
ACAAGCACTCTATCCGCTAATGGTTTAATGTTAACTTTAGCCATATTTTTAGTTTTTACATTGAAAGTTTAAAATTCGTGTTCATCTGGGCAGAAATTATGCCAATGCCCTAAAACTGACATATTGTTAAAATTAAAATGCCAGCTTGTCATTTGGGCTGGCATTTTTAAGTGTTGTTTATTTAATATCTTTTATTGGATGGTATCCAATGGTCCGGTTCCGTCGTTTACCGGTGTGTCATCAGGAAGAACTTCTTCAGGGACCGTTGTTTCTATATCATCCCCTTGAAGCAACTTGGAATCCGAATCGCTATAATTTCCTTTTAGGGCAACGTTGGATAACAATATCAAGACGATTAACAAGGTTGCCAAGGTCCATGTACTTTTATCTAAAAAGTCCCCGGTCTTCTTTACCCCGCCAACTACTTGATTTCCACCTCCGCCAAAGGAAGAGGATAACCCTCCACCTTTAGGATTTTGTACCATAATAACCAATACCAATAGGAGGCATACTACGATTATTAAAATCAAAAAAATTGAAAATGTACTCATGTTTTCCTAGGAATTTTCTTGTTGTATTTTCTCTACCGATTTAATTCGGTCTGCAAAGAAACCACTTTTTTCTGGATATTTCAAACTTAAAATTTTATACGCTTGGACGGCCTTTTTGTATTTTTTTTGTTCTAGATATACCTTGGCAAGGGTCTCGGTCATTAATTCGTTTTTATCCAATTTAACCGACTCCCTAATGTTTATTTTTGGAGTGCCTTCCGTTGGGACAATTTTAGGATTTGTCTCAATGAATTTATCGATTAAATCGAATTTTTTCTTTTTTAAAACATCCTCTTCCAGTGGAAAATGGATTGCCTCGATCTCAGGTGCAGTGGAGGGCTCCGATTTTTTTCGCTCAATGGATTTTAACGAGGTCAATTGCAGCCATTCGCCAAAAGAATATTTTTCTTTTTTGGTAAAAGGGAGAGGTTTTCCCAGTTCCAACTCTTTTTCGGCTTTTTTCTTGGCTTCTTCCGCGATGGATTTATCTATCAACGGATCTTTTGATGTAAAAAGGGAAGGATTTAAAATTTGATCGGCATCCTTGGCGTTTTGCGGTAAAGGATTATCTTCAGAGCCTTCTATCAGTGATGTTTCCGTTGTTGGATTGGGCTCCACTTCTTCAGATATGATTTCATGCTCGTTCAAAGAAGGGGTCTTGCCCGATATGGTATCTGCTATGGTATTTTGCAGAAAATCTTTTGAAGTAATAAAATCGAATAGGATATCCCTGTCCGTAGTATAGGCCGCCGTTACTTTTAATGCATTATTGTACTTAAAACTGTTGAGGTTTTTAAGTCCCTTTAGATGAATGGCCCTCGCAGCTTGGAAATATGGATATTCTTCTAGCACGTCTTCTAATTGTTTGGTCTGTACCGGAGAACCCACTTCATGGGGGTTTTGTAACAAATATGTAAAATCCTGTACGTTCATATGTACTACCAATCCGCTAATGACTGATTAAAAATATCTTGATTTATACGTTCAAAAATTTCCGCATGCGCCTCGTCTCTTACGGATGCCAATTGGGAATTGGCATCGTAATCAAAAAAGAAAGAAAACCGTTTCTCAAAATCCACGTCTTCCTTGGTATTGTTGAAAAAACGCACATTAACGCTCATCGTTAACCTATTCTGGGCTGCCCGTTGCTCGGCGTTGGCAGTTGTTGGGGATACGCGGTATTCCACAATTTCACCTTCATAAAGCAAATCACCATTAGATGTTACCAGGTCAAGGCTTGTTTGGTTAAGGATTAAATCCTGTAATGACAGGGTAAAGTCCCTATCCAATCCTGGATCAAAAGTAGAACCGGGACTTTGGGCGGCAAAGTTTTGAAAGAAGTTTACCTGATAGGTTTTTGCGGTTCCCACATCGCCCCCGGTAAAATTGTATGCACCACAACCTTGTGCTATAACTACTAAGAACAAGCTTAAAATTTGTAAGATATTTTTCTTCATATCTATATTTTGATCAATTGAAAATAACCAGTTGCGGAACGTTCCCCTTATCAACTAAAGGTCATATTGTTTTATTTTTCTGTACAGCGTACGCTCGGAAATACCCAGTTCGGAAGCTGCGGCTTTCCTCTTTCCCCTATTGCGTTCCAAGGACTTTTTGATCAGTTCAATTTCTTTCTCCTGTAAAGATAAGGTTTCCTCCACTTCTATCTCTTCCGCAAAATGATACTTGTCTTCCTGCGGCGGTTTAGGGGCATGGGTATCCATTGTAGGTTCGGGAAGACTTAAAACTTCCAAAGGTTTTCTTTCTTCTTCGGTAAATTCCTCACCATTTTTACCGTAAATTTTTTGAATAAGATTTTCGTTTTCCTCCTGTACTTTTTGCGTGTCATTATTGCTCTTAAGGAGCTCCAAAGTCAATTTTTTAAGATCATTAAGATCTCCTTTCATGTCAAAGAGTACCTTGTACAAAATCTCTCTTTCGTTTCTGAAATCACTTTCTTGATTTGCATCCCCTATGACCGCTGGCAAATTGGAATCACCCGCATTGGGCAAATAACCGTTGAGCGTGGTAAGGGAGATATTTCTTCCTTCCTCCAATACCGAAATTTGCTCGGCAATATTTCGCAACTGTCGTATGTTGCCCGGCCATCGATATTTCGTTAACAATTGAATGGCATTCTCCTGCAAACGTATGGTGGGCATTTTATATTTCCGTCCAAAGTCGGAGGCAAATTTCCGAAATAGCAAATGAATATCATCTTTGCGTTCACGCAGGGGAGGAATATTTATTTCTACAGTACTTAACCTATAGTACAGGTCTTCCCTGAATTTTTCCTTTTTAATGGCTTCGAACATATTTATATTCGTGGCCGCAACGATTCGCACATTGGTTTTTTGTACCTGCGAGGACCCCACTTTCAAGAATTCCCCATTCTCCAGAACGCGTAACAAACGCACTTGGGTGGTTAAGGGAAGTTCGCCCACTTCATCCAAAAAAATGGTTCCCCCGTCCGCAACCTCAAAATATCCGCGTCTTGTGGATGTTGCCCCGGTAAAGGCCCCTTTTTCATGTCCAAAAAGCTCACTGTCAATGGTGCCTTCCGGAATGGCCCCACAGTTTACGGCAATATATTTTGCATGTTTCCTATGGGAGAGCGAATGTATTATTTTGGGAACAACTTCTTTGCCGACACCACTTTCCCCGGTGACCAAAACAGAAATATCGGTCGGGGCAACCTGTATGGCCTTTTCAATGGCACGGTTTAGTTTAACATCGTTGCCGATGATTTCAAAACGTTGTTTTATGGCTTGTATGGATTCCAAAAGGTTTTTTAATTATTGTTAGAATACCCTACTGCCTTTCCTATAAGGGTACCCGAAGTACAGTCATTGATCTTTACATTCACAAAATCCCCGATGGCATAATTTTCTTTGGGAAAAACGGCAACGATATTCTGGGAGTTACGCCCCATCCATTGGTCTTTGGATTTTTTAGAGGTACCTTCGATCAGTATCTCTTCTACTTTCCCCAAATGTTGTTGTATCCTTAACAAGCCATGTTTGCGCTGTAGGGCTATAATTTCAGTAAGTCTTCGTTTCTTTATCTCTTCAGGGATATCATCTTCCAACTTACGGGCCGCCATTGTTCCCGGTCTTTCCGAATAGGCGAACATATACCCAAAATCGTACTGTACGTATTCCATTAAGGATAAGGTATCTTGATGATCTTGTTCGGTCTCTGTTGGAAAACCTGCTATCATATCTTGGGAAATTCCACAATCGGGTATAATGGACCTAATATCATCGATCAACTTAAAATATTCATCTCGCGTATGCAATCGGTTCATGGCCCTTAAGATTCTATCGCTTCCGCTTTGAACGGGAAGATGAATGGAATTACAGATGTTTTCATATTTCGCCATTGTTTTGATTACGTCCAAGGTCATGTCCTGGGGATTGGATGTAGAAAAGCGAATACGCATTTTAGGTTGCGCGATGGCTACCATTTCTAAAAGTTTGGCAAAGTCTACGGCGGTGGCCTTCTGCATATCTGAAGCTTTATCAAAATCTTTTTTGAGTCCTCCACCATACCATAGATAACTGTCTACGTTTTGCCCCAAAAGCGTAATTTCCTTATACCCTCTTTCCCATAGATCATTTACCTCTCTTATAATAGATTGGGTATCCCTACTCCGTTCTCTTCCGCGGGTAAAAGGTACCACGCAAAAAGTACACATGTTATCACAGCCACGGGTAATGGATACAAAAGCGGAAACCCCGTTGGAATTTAACCTTACAGGAGCAATGTCACCGTAGGTTTCATCTTTTGATAGGATTACGTTCACGGCATTTCTGCCATCGTCTATTTCTTGTATAAGATTGGGTAAATCCTTATAGGCATCTGGTCCAACGACCATATCCACGATTTGTTCTTCCTCTAGTAATTTACTTTTTAGACGTTCTGCCATACAGCCCAAAACCCCCACTTTCATATGTGGCCTGTGTTTCTTTACCGCATTGAACTTATCCAGTCGTCTACGAACCGTCGTTTCTGCCTTTTCGCGAATAGAACATGTGTTGACCAAAACGAGGTCCGCATCTTCCAATTCTTGAGTAGTATTGAAACCTTCCTTCGCTAAAATAGAGGCAACGATCTCACTGTCCGAAAAATTCATTTGACATCCATAACTCTCAATATAAAGTTTACGGGTGTTATCTTCCTTGGTATCCAAGGTAACGGCACTGCCCTGTATTTCTTCGTCTATAATCTTCTCCATGTAATGTACATATGGGTCTGCAAAGATAGTACTAAATCTATATACGTGACAATTTGACAGTTAAATATTTATAAAAAATTGACGCAACTCCAAACTGTATATTCCATCTTGATACCAACAACCCAATAAAACAAACAAACATGAAAAAGATAGTAGTACTATTGGTTTTCATCACCACCTCTTTTTTGTTCCTTTCTTGCGAAAATGGTGATGATAACGATGAATTTGCCGATTATGTAGTGGCAAGACCGCTGAAAGTAAGTATGGCGGAATTTAAGAACGGTATTGATGTTGTTCCTCCTGAACCCTTGGAAGAATCTGGAAAAATGTATGCATACCAGAATTATATATTTGTAAATGACAAGTATCGAGGTATTCACGTCATCGATAATAGCGATCCCCGGGCCCCTCAAAAAAAGTACTTCATCAAAATTGCCGGAAATGTTGATATATCTGTTAAGGACGACTATCTGTATGCCGATAGTATTACAGATTTGATTGTTTTGGATATTTCGGATATATCCAATATCCGTATAGTAAATCGATTGGAAAATGTGTTGCAGAATAACATTGTTTTTCCATTAGAGGCAGACTTCTGGGAGTATGAAGATATTGATTATGAAAATGAAATTGTTGTTGGATGGGAAACGGTTACGGAAAGAAGACGTATAAGTGATTATGAAGCACAATTTACCGACGATGCCTTTTTCCTCTCCGATACCGCCGCTGAAAATACTACGGGACAGGGAGGCTCCTTGGCCCGGTTTAAAATTGTGAATGATTTTCTGTATGCAGTGGACAGCCATAGCATAAACGTATTCAACATACAGGATTTGGAAAGTCCTCAGGATATGGAAGACGTGTACGCGGGCTTTGATATAGAAACTATTTTCCATAGGGGGCAGCATCTTTTTCTTGGAAGCATGCGAGGTATGTATATATATGATATCTCCTCACCGGCCATGCCCACATTTGTTTCAGAGTTTCAACACGGTACCGCCTGCGACCCTGTTGTAGTAGATGGCGATTATGCCTTTGTTACCTTACGGGGAGGAAACGGTTGCGGCGCCACGGAAAGCGGATTGTTCATCGTGGATATTTCTGAAATCACCAACCCTTTTTTGGCGGAGAGCTATGCCATGGACGAACCATATGGCCTAGGTATAAAGGACGAGAAGCTATTTGTCTGTGATGGCGCCTCTGGATTAAAAGTCTATGATAAGACCGATATATCGGATTTGATCAATCTTAACCATTTTAAGGACATCATAACTTTTGATGTAATTCCCTTGGAAGAAACCCTTTTAATGGTAGGTGATGATGTCCTGTATCAATATGAATATACAGTTGATAATATTCATCTTTTAAGTACATTGAAGCTAGATTGATTTACTTCAAAAACCAGTCTTAAGCATCCTTTTTTAGGGATGCTTTTTTTATACGTAACATTATGATAAAGTGTTAAATAAAAAAATTCAACTACTTTTGTGTGCTCAAAGAAATCGTGAATGGCAAAGAATTTAGTAATTGTAGAGTCGCCCGCTAAAGCAAAAACTATAGAGAAATTTTTAGGTAAGGACTATAAGGTAGAATCTAGTTTTGGTCATATTGCCGACCTTCCTTCAAAAGAGCTAGGGGTTGACGTGGAGAATGATTTTAAACCCAAGTATATTGTTGACAAGGAGAAAAAAGCACTTGTAAAAAAGCTTAGGGATTTAGCAAATAAGGCCGAAACCATTTGGTTGGCCAGTGATGAAGACCGGGAAGGAGAGGCTATATCCTGGCATTTGGCCGAAGAGTTACAATTAGACAAGGAAAAGACCAAACGTATAGTTTTTAACTCCATTACCAAGTCGGCCATTCAACGTGCCATACAGAATCCCAGGGAAATAAACTATGATTTGGTAAACGCCCAACAAGCTAGGAGAGTGTTGGATAGGTTGGTGGGTTATGAGCTCTCCCCCGTTTTGTGGAAGAAAATAAAACCGGGACTTTCTGCAGGTAGGGTGCAGTCCGTTGCCGTACGTTTAATAGTGGAGCGGGAACGAAATATCGATGCATTTAATCCTGAAGCTTCATTTAGAATTGCCGCGCAGTTCAAGACCGAAAAAGGAGGGACGTTCATTGCAAAATTGAACAAGACCTTTCCTGACAAACAAAGTGCGGAAAAGTTTTTGAACCAAAATATGGGAGCCGATTTTTCAGTTTCCGGTCTTGACAAAAAGCCCGCTAAGAAATCACCGGCAGCTCCCTTTACTACATCGACCTTACAGCAAGAAGCATCGAGAAAATTATATTTCTCCGTAGCCCGGACAATGCAAGTTGCCCAGCGTTTGTATGAAGCCGGTCTTATTACCTATATGAGAACGGACAGTGTTAATCTTTCCAAAGAAGCCTTAAATGCCGCAAAAGATGCAATATTGGAAAATTATGGGGAAGATTACAGTTCGGTAAGAAATTATGTGGGCAAATCCAAGGGGGCACAAGAAGCCCATGAGGCTGTTCGTCCCACAGATATGAAAAGGCAATCGCCCGCTTTGGAACGAGATCAATCCAAATTGTATGAACTTATTTGGAAAAGAACCATAGCATCCCAAATGAGCGATGCCCAATTGGAACGTACCAATGTAAAGATAACCTCCAACACGCATAAAGAACAATTTACGGCCAATGGGGAGGTCATTAAATTTGATGGTTTCCTTAAAGTATATATGGAAGGAAAAGATGAAGAAGATGTAGTGGAGGATCAAGATGGGATGTTACCTGCCATGAAGCTTGGGGATGCATTATTGAACAATTATATTACGGCTACCGAACGTTTTACCAGGCCACCATACAGATATACGGAGGCTTCCTTGGTTAAAAAATTAGAGGAGTTGGGTATCGGTAGACCATCTACATATGCACCCACAATTTCCACCATACAGAATAGGGGCTATGTGGAAAAAGGAACCATAGAAGGCGTTGAAAGAAAATATAAACAACTGATTTTGGAATCGGAAAAAATCGATGAAAAGAATCTTTCCGAAACCATAGGTTCCGATAAGGGAAAATTGGTGCCTACCGATATTGGAATGATCGTAAATGATTTTTTGGTGAGCCATTTTGCCAATATTTTGGATTATAATTTCACCGCAAAAGTGGAAGAAAATTTCGATGAAATTGCTTCGGGCGGAGAGGATTGGCAGAAAATGATGAAAGATTTTTATAAAGACTTTCATCCCAATGTTTTGGATGTCGAAGAAAATGCAGGTAGGGCCAGTGGAGAACGTGTATTGGGGAACGATCCCAAAACAGGTAGACAGGTTGCGGTGCGCTTGGGGAGATTTGGGCCTATGGTGCAAATAGGAACTGTTGAAGAAGAAGAGAAACCTCTATTTGCAAGCCTACTTCCGGACCAGTCCTTAAATACGATAACATATGATGAGGCCATGGACCTTTTTAAACTTCCCAGAAAATTAGGGGTATTTGAAGGAGAGGAAATAGAGGCCAACGTAGGGAGGTTTGGTCCGTATGTTAGATTTGGTAAAAAGTTTGTATCCTTAGGGAAAGGTGAAAGCGCCATGACCATAGATTTGGATAGGGCCATAGAACTGATAAAGGAAAAACAAAAAGCAGATGCGCCAATAGCCTCTTATGAAGGTAAGGATGTGACCAAAGGAACAGGGCGTTTTGGTCCCTTCATTAAATGGGATGGTATGTTCATCAATGTAAACAAGAAATATGACTTTGACCATCTTACCCCGGATGATATTAAGGAATTGATAGAAATAAAAAAACAAAAGGAAATTGATAAATTGGTCCAGGAATGGCCAGAAGAAGGTATCCGAATAGAAAAGGCACGTTGGGGTAGGCATTCCATTATTAAGGGTAAAATCAAAGTTGAACTCTCAAAGGACGTGGATGCCACTACATTTACTTTGGAAAACGCGAAGGCGCTGATAGAAAAAAAATCCCCGAAGAAAAAATCAAAAGCTAAACCAAAACCAAAAGCTAAAAAATAACTATGGCGTACGATTTTTTAGTTCCTGTAGAGGATAAAATATTGGCACATTGCGAATTGCTACCGCCACAGGCACTGGGAAATAATATTCATAAGCACACTTCAAAAAAAGGATTGCCCGTCTTGGCGAATGCCGCTATCGCAATAATAGGGGTCCACGAATCTCGAAATGCCTATGAGAAAAAGTTGGAGCGTTTAAATATTTCCGAAATTAGATTGCAACTCTACAAGCTCATGATGGGCAATTGGAACTCGACCATAGTGGACCTGGGCGATATCGAAGAAGGTGAAGAAGTAGAGGACACCTATTTTGTGGTAAAGGAAATCATTGCGGATTTATTGGAGGAAAATATAGTTCCTATTGTAATAGGGGCCACTCAAGATATTACCTACCCAACCTACAGGGCCTTTGATAATATTATGGATATGATCAACTTGGTCGCCATAGATAGTAGATTCGATTTTGGGGCGGATGAAGAGTTAATTTCCTCGCACTCTTATATGAGTATGATCATAACGGACAAACCCAATAACCTTTTTAATTTTTCCAATATTGGATATCAAAGTTACTTCAACGCCCAGGAAGAAGTAGATTTAATGGAGCGCCTTTTCTTTGATGCCTATAGATTGGGAGAAATCATTTCCGATGTTTCATTGGCAGAACCTGTACTTAGAAATGCGCATATTGTAAGTTTGGATGCCCGGTCCATCAAGGCTAGCGAAATAGGGTCGCCCAATAACTTTTCTCCCAATGGCTTCAACGGACGGGAGATATGTGCCATATCCAGATATGCGGGAATTAGTGACAAGGTATCCGTATTTGGTGTCTATGAAAGTGAAAATACAGCACAGTCTTTTCAGCTTGTTGCCCAAATAATTTGGTATTTTATGGAGGGATTCAACTTTAGGGTAGAAGAATCTCCATATGCTAAAAGTGAGGACTTCACAAAATTCATGGTTCCTACTGATACAGAGGAATTAACCTTTTATAAAAGCAACCTTACAGATAGATGGTGGGTAGAGGTGCCATCAATTTTAACTTCACATAATAAAACAAAATCATCAGCGTTATTACCATGCACCGAAGAAGATTATTTGGAAGCATGTGACCAAAATATTCCGGAGCGGTGGTTTAAGGCCTACAGGAAAGGCTTTAACTGATTAAAAATAATTTTAAAGGATAATAACTTTACACAATAAATTGTTCAAAAAATAGTTTTAGTGAATAATGTGTGTTTGGAAATTATAATCATAATCGAAATTAACCTATACGTATGAAAAAGCTATTGTTATCATCTATAGCATTTGTTTTTTTGCTCACAAGTTGTGGGTCCAAAACAAAAGGAGAACTAGTTGGAGCCCAAGGAAAAAAATGGTATCCGGAAAAACCTTATGGAATGGAATTGATTCCCCGGGGATCTTTTATCATGGGTAAGAGTGAGGAGGACGTCGCGCAGGCACTTAATGCCCCTACAAAAACTGTGACCGTCCGATCTTTTTACATGGACGACACGGAAATCACAAATAGTGAATACCGTCAGTTCGTGGAATGGGTAAAGGACTCCATTACAAGAACTAAATTGGCCATTCTTGCGGATGAGTTAGGTCTTAGTCCGGAAGATGGAGGTATAGGCGATTATGCGTTCAAAGATGCGGACACTTCAAAAGCATCTGTATACGATAAGTATATGTTGGACAATTATGCCGGTATGGGAGAAACAGGTTATGAAGGTAGAGGCTTAAATAAAGATGAAGATCTTATTTGGGATACTTCCGATTATCCTGACGAGTATTATACAGAGGTTATGGATTCTTTGTACATACCGGAGGAAGAATCGTATAACGGACAACGTACCATAGATGTTACTCAATTAAAATATAAGTATAGCTGGATGGATATCGAAGCTGCCGCGCGTTCCAAAACGGGTAGAAGAAAAGATTTCATTAGACAGGAGCAACTGGAAATTTACCCGGATACAACCGTTTGGATAAGGGACTTTGAATACTCCTACAACGAACCGATGCACAACGATTATTTCTGGCATGATGCCTATAGTGACTACCCAGTGGTGGGTGTTTCCTGGCAACAAGCAAAGGCGTTCTGTAACTGGCGTACCAAATTCAAGAATGACGATCAGAAAGATAGAGGTAGACAATTTGTAAATCAGTTTAGATTACCTACAGAAGCTGAATGGGAGTATGCCGCTAGAGGTGGTATCGAAGGTGGTACTTACCCATGGGGAGGCCCATATGTAATCAGTGATACGGGTTGCTTTATGGCCAACTTTAAGCCTCAACGGGGAGATTATGCTGCGGATGCGGCATTGTATACCGTAGAAGCTAAATCTTACGAACCAAATGATTTCAACCTATACAATATGGCAGGAAACGTTTCCGAGTGGACAAATTCCAGCTATGAGGCAGGCTCTTATGATTACGTATCCACCATGAACCCTAATGGTGGTGGGGAAAGCAACGCCAGAAAAGTTATCCGAGGTGGTTCTTGGAAAGATGTTGCCTATTTCCTTCAAGTAAGTACTAGGGATTATGAGTACAGGGATTCGGCAAGAAGTTATATTGGCTTTAGAACCGTACAGGATTATATGGGCGAAGAAGATTCAACACAATAAGAAATCTATTTTTATTTATATCAAACGAAAACCAAATACTTATTATTAACATTAAACTTTAAATTAAATTTAGAATTATGGCACAGTCAAAATCAACAAAAAAATTATTTAACATGGCCTATGGCCTTGGAGCATCCGTAGTAATTATAGGTGCGTTATTCAAAATTCTTCACTGGGAATTTGGACCACTTACCGGTGGACTTCTATTGGCGGTGGGTCTTATCACCGAAGCGTTAATTTTTGCGATCAGTGCATTTGAACCCGTAGACGACGAATACGATTGGTCCTTGGTATATCCAGAATTAAATGGAGGTCAGTCTAACGGTAAGAATGAAGCTGCAGAGGCTAAAGAAGCAGAAGGTATCCTATCTAGAAAATTGGATGATTTATTGGCAGAAGCCAATATCGATGCCAACCTCATGGAAAGTTTAGGGTCTAGCATCCGTAACTTTGAAGGTGCGGCCAAAGGAATCGCTCCTACGGTAGATGCTATGGAATCTACTAAGAAATACTCTGAAGAGATGTCCCATGCAGCCGCTCAAATGGAATCTTTGAACAGCTTATATAAAGTACAGTTAGAAAGTGCTAGCAAACAAGCTTCCGTTAACGAGGAAGTGGTACAAAATGCAAGTGCCCTTAAAGATCAAATGGAGTCCTTGGCAACGAACCTTTCTTCCTTGAACGGAGTTTATGGAGGTATGTTGACTGCAATGAATAGAAACTAATTAGTTGCATAAACCCAAATCAAATATTAATTAAAACTAATTAGAAAAACATGGCAGGAGGAAAGCTATCACCACGTCAGAAGATGATCAACCTTATGTATTTGATCTTCATCGCAATGCTGGCGTTGAATATGAGTAAAGAAGTTCTATCCGCTTTCGGTCTTTTGAACGCAAAGCTAGAAGCTTCTAATATAAAGACTACCGAGAATAACAATGATTTCTTGGCCAGTCTAGAAACTAAGGCTTCCGAAAATGCGGAAGAATATGGTAAGTTGTATGAAAACGCTACCAAGATCAAGGCGATGTCTCAAGAGTACTTTGATTATTTGCAGGCCCTTAAGACAGATATGACCAAAGATATCGAAGATCCAACAGATTATCAGGTTATGGATAAGACCGATTTTCTTGATCAGAAATTCTTTGGCGGAAGTGGCCTTAAAAAAGATGGTAAGGAATATTTAGACCGCATCAATAAGTACCGTTCCGAAATATTGGCACTGTTACCTAAAAAAGGGATGGAAGACGTAAAATCTTCTGTTAAGACCAGATTTGAAACGGGTGATGCCAACGGTAAAGTGAAAAATAGGGATGGTGCCCAAGTAGATTGGCTAAACTACCATTTCGAAGGATTTCCTTTAGTGGCTTCCCTGACCAAGATTACTCAATTGCAAGCAGATATCAAGGCAACTGAACAAGATGCGTTAAAAGGTATGTTGGAAGGTGAGCTTTCTGCTGCGGTTTCGCTAACCAATTTTTCCACCTTGTTAGAGCAGAGTAAGTCTGCGTTCTACGCTGGTGATAAATTTGAAGGTAGTATTGTATTGGGTAAGACCGATAAAACCTCTACCCCTGTTAGTGCCGATCTTAAATTGGATGGAAGACAATTGACCGAAGGTAAGGATTATACCCTGGGCGCAGGTGGTGTTAAACTATTGATCAGCGCAGGTAATGCAGGCGACCATGAAATTGTTGGTCAGTTAATGTACAAGCAAGATGGTAAGGATATCCCTGTGGATGTTAAGCAGACCTTTGCTACCATTACCAAGCCTAATGCCGCTCTAATTGCTGCGGACAAGATGAACGTAGTATATCGTGGTGTATCTAACCCTATGACCATATCCATACCTGGTATTCCTAGTAACAAAGTAAATGCTTCTGCACCTGGTCTTTCCAAAAGAAGCGGTAGCAAGTATGTTATGAATCCAGGAAAAGGTAGAACGGTTACCATTAATGCATCGGGTGTATTGCCAGATGGACAAAGAGTCGGTTCTAAAACAGAGTTTAGAATTAAGGATATACCAAGACCTGCCGGTTCCATTAGAGGTGAAACAGGTAGTGCTAAAATGCCAAGGAGAAACTTGGAAATTGCCACAGTTGGCGCATTGTTGGAAGACTTTGACTTTGACTTGAATCTTGCGGTCAGCGGATTTAAATTCAAAGTACCGGGACAACCTACCGTTAATGTTAGAGGCGGTAAGTTAGACGGAAGGGCAAAGTCTGCCTTAAAAAGAGCCAAGCGTGGAGATGCTGTGCAAATATTTGATATACAGGCTTATATTACCAATAACAGGACATATAAATTAAAGAAAGTATCTCCTGTGGTAGTTGAGATCACAAACTAGTAAATTATAATTTTATGTAGTGCACCGGATAGATTTGTATATCACAAAGTTTAAACGGTGCATTACATTTAATGTATACTAAACAATAAATATGTTAACAATGAATTGGAAAAATGTTTTATTAATAGGAGCTGTAACACTGTTACCAATTTCCGCAATGGCCCAGGCAAATATCTTGAATGCCAAAAAACCGGAAGATATTGGGAAGAAAACAGAAGCGCAGAAAGAAAAGGACAATGATGCTCCTTTAAAATACGGTTATGTGGATGATAGGGATATCCTTTGGTCCAAAACGGTATGGGAAGTCATTGACTTGGACGAACGTGTTAATTTCCCATTGTATTATCCTATAGACACCATAGATATCGGTGCCGATAGGAGATCTTTATACGATGTCTTGATCAAGAATATCAAGAATGGAAAATTGGAAGATGTATATGTGGATTCCTATTTTACGGAGAAACGGGTCTTTAGTGACTTGGAAGCTACCTTAAAGAAAACGGATACTACAGATTTTGGATACGAACAATATAATGCCGGTGAGGAGATTTCCGCGGAATATATTAACCAAAGAGAGCTTACCGCTGCTGACTTGGAAGAGTATCTTATAAAAGGAATTTGGTATTTTGACAAACGTCAGGGAGAATTAAAATATCGTTTATTGGGTATTGCCCCCATTGCACCGGACGTTAACTTTATCGATGATGATTCCATTGATGCGGCCGATGCTAAAGTAGCCTTGTTCTGGGTATGGTACCCAGGTGCGAGACAAATACTGCACGAAGCCAAGGTGTTTAACCAACGAAACTCGGCACAACCCATATCTTTTGATATGTTGTTGAATGCAAGAAGGTTCAATGCCACGATCTATAAGGAAGATAATATCCATGGAGATCGTAAAATCAAGGATTATGTTGCCGATAATGCGTTGTTCCAATTGTTAGAGGCAAATCGTATCAAGGAAACTATCAGGGATAGGGAACAAGATATGTGGGCTTATTAGCCACAAGAATATTCCAATTCAAATATGTACTATAAAAGCGCTGCATCTAGATGCAGCGCTTTTTTTATACTGTTTTTAAATTTCAAAGTAGCTTTTAAGTACACGATATATCTTTTAAGATTACCTACTTTTGTTTCCATGTTAGATTATCTGGTCGTAGGTCTGGGATTGGCAGGTGTTTCGTTCTGTGAGACTTTGGAAAACAATAACAAAAGCTTTGTAGTGGTTACGGACCATTCCCAGGTGGCTTCCATGGTGGCCGGGGGCTTATATAATCCGGTACTATTAAAGCGTTTTACTTTGGCATGGAATGCCAAGGAACAACTACGCATTGCAATGCCCTTTTACGCCGGTCTGGAAAAAAAACTGGATGTTCCCCTGGATCATAAGGTACCCATACTAAGACGTTTTGCATCCATAGCGGAACAAAATCTTTGGTTCGAGGCTGCTGATAAACCGGAATTACAGCCGTTTTTGTCTACCCAGATTATTTCCAATACCAATATGGCCGTAGATGCCCCATATGGATATGGTCGTGTTCTTGGGACGGGAAGGGTGGATACGGAAAAATTAGTAGCTGTATACGCGGCTTATTTGCTGGCAAAAAACGTATTGATCAAAAAAACTTTTGTAGTCAATGATTTGGAAATAAGGGATGATGGTATTCGGTATAATTCCGTCCGGGCAAGGCATATCGTTTTTACTGATGGATATGGACTTAAGAACAACCCCTATTTTAATTATTTACCTTTAAATGGTACTAAAGGAGAATTATTGACGATCAAGGCTCCCGACTTAAAGGAGAAATCGGTGCTAAAGTCCGCCGTTTTTTGTATTCCCTTGGGTGATGACCTATATCGAGTAGGAGCAACCTATAAATGGAAAGATAAAACCAATATACCTACTGCCGAAGCAAGGTCAGAGCTGTTGCAAAAATTAGATGCCCTGATTACCTGTGATTACGAGGTCGTAGACCACGTCGCGGGGATACGGCCAACGGTTACCGATAGAAGACCTTTGGTAGGGCGTCACCCGGAAAATGATGCGATGTATGTTTTGAACGGTTTTGGTTCCAGGGGGGTAATGACCGCCCCTTTTGCATCACATCAGTTATACCAATACATCGAAAATAAGGGGCAATTGCACCAAGAAATGGACATTACACGTTTTACGGTTAAATATTTCAAGAAGTAATTCGGTAATCGTTTACAAAAGATGTTCAAGAAGGGCTATTGGCTTTTACTCCCTCGTCGTATTTAAAGAAAAAGTTGATCCAAATATTACGGGATAACCTAATGATAATAGGTAAAGAGAATATCAGGGTGATGACGATAGCTATAAAAGTATTCACCAAAGATGTACCCACAAGTAAAAAAGCGATTACAAATGCCGCTGTTGCAAAGGCTATTCCAACGGGATAACTTACATACATGGAACCATAGAAAAAAGAGGGCTCCATTTTGTATTTTAGACCGCAGTTGGAACAACGTTCGTGCATTTTGAACAAATTTCCCAAGTGGTAGGGATTTTTGTCCTTATACATACTCACCTCGTGGCATCTGGGGCAAGTTCCTGTTAAAATACTGTAGAGTTTGTTTCCTTTTTTTAACATTTGCAAAATGTTTTGGTAAAATTACGATTTTACCTTCTTTTATTATGTAACGATCGTCACAAAATATGCTTAATATCCACAACGTATCCGTTTCTTTCGGCGGAGAATATTTATTTCAAGAGATATCATTTCGATTAAATGCAGGGGACCGCGTTGGGCTTATAGGAAAGAATGGCGCAGGTAAATCAACTTTGTTAAAACTTTTATCCAAGGAATCACCATTGGATTCCGGAACCATAGCGGCGGAAAAAGACCTTAGAATAGGTTTCCTAAAACAGGATATCGATTTTGAGCAAGGCAGGACCGTGATGGAAGAGGCGCATCAAGCTTTTGTGGAAATTAAGCAATTGGAATCGCAATTGGAAAAGATCAATCATCAATTGGCGGAACGCACGGACTACGAAAGCGAAAGTTACAATCAACTGATCATAGATCTTAATGATCTTACCCACAGATATGAAATATTGGGAGGTTACAATTATCAAGGTGAAACGGAAAAAATCCTATCAGGGCTGGGCTTTAAACGAGAAGATTTCAATAATGGGACGGATACCTTTTCCGGGGGGTGGCGTATGCGTATAGAATTGGCCAAATTACTGCTACAGAGCAATGATGTGCTTTTGTTGGATGAGCCTACGAACCATTTGGACATAGAATCCATAATTTGGTTGGAAGATTTTTTAAAAAATTTTCAGGGAGCGGTCGTAATCGTATCCCATGATAAAATGTTTTTGGATAATGTCACCAATAGGACCATTGAGATTTCGTTGGGCAGAATCTACGATTACAATAAACCGTATTCCAAGTATTTAAAGTTGCGTGCAGAAATTAAGCAACAGCAACTAAATGCACAAAAAAATCAAGAAAAAGAGATACAACAGGCCGAGCGGCTTATTGAAAAGTTTAGGGCAAAGTCTACAAAGGCCTCTATGGCACAGTCCCTGATTAAAAAGTTGGATAAAATAGAACGCATTGAAGTAGATGAGGATGACAATAGTGTAATGAGTTTAAGATTTCCGTTGTCCGTTACTCCAGGAAAGGTTGTGACCGAAATAGAAGATTTATCCAAAAGCTATGGGGACAATAAAGTGCTTTCACAAATAAACCTACTTATTGAACGGGATAGCAAGACCGCTTTTGTTGGCCAAAATGGGCAAGGAAAATCCACGCTTGCAAAAATTATGGTGGGCGAGTTGCAATGCGAGGGCCATGTTAAGTTGGGGCATAATGTGGAAATCGGGTATTTTGCCCAAAACCAAGCAGAATATTTAAATGGGGACAAGACCATTCTGGATACCATGATAGATGCCGCCAATGAAAAGAATAGAAGTAAGGTTAGGGATATTTTAGGCTCGTTCCTTTTTAGGGGCGAAGAGGTGGATAAGTACGTAAAAGTACTTTCTGGTGGAGAACGTAATCGACTGGCCTTGGCAAAAATGTTATTACAACCTTTTAATGTCCTGGTCATGGATGAACCAACCAATCATTTAGATATTAAATCAAAAAATGTGCTGAAACAAGCCCTTCAGAACTTTGAAGGCACGTTGATATTGGTATCACATGATCGAGATTTTCTTCAAGGACTAACCAATAAGGTATACGAATTTAAGGACAGGAAAATCAAAGAATATCTGGGCGATATCGATTTTTATTTGGAGCAACGTAAAGCGGAAGATTTTAGGACCATAGAAAAAAAACAGAAAGCACCTGAAAAAAAAGTAGACACAGAGGATAAAGGTAGAGATTATAAGGAACAGAAGCGAATAAAATCCTTAAAGAACAGATTGAGCGCCGTGGAGAAGAAAATTGCACACTTAGAAAAGGATATTGCCCAAATAGACCATGAGTTGTTGATGGACTATGATAAAACCATCGCCCAAGTAGATTTTTTCCACGGTTATCAAAAGAAAAAGAAGGAATTGGAAAAACTTATGGAAAGCTGGGAACAGCTAACATTGGAAATGGAAAAGTAACCAATAGGAGAGTCACCAAGAGGGCTTTATTATTGCTAAACCACAACTTTCTGGACTTTCACAACAAAATAGAACCTTTGGTCGATAAATTTTGACTTTTCGCCGTTAATGTTATTAGTTTGTAGGGTATTTCTTATATATTAACAGATTACCCCAATCTTACAAGTATTAAAACTTACGGTTTATGAAAAAGCTACTCTTTGTGATACTCTTGTTTTTTTCTGCAGGCAATATGGTCCTTGCTGAAGTAACCAGCAAAGAAAAAGATGCACTTTTAGAATTGTATAATAGCACCAATGGACTACATTGGATCAAGAAATGGGATTTAAAAACTCCCGTCTCACAATGGCATGGTATAAAGGTACTGAACGGGCATGTGGTAGAAATTAATTTGTTCAGAAACAATTTAATGGGACCGCTACCAGAAAGTTTGGGTAGTATGGAGCATCTGATCTCCCTTAACTTGGCCTTTAACCAAATCACCGGGGAACTTCCCGCAAGCCTCGTAAAACTAACCAAATTAAAGACGTTGAAGTTAGAAATGAACAAACTCAAGGGAGCACTTCCTGAGACAATGGGCGATATGGGTGATTTAGAGGAATTAACGGTTTTCAATAATTTTTTAAATGGTAGGATCCCTGCTAGCATAGGTGAAATTAAAAACCTTAAGGTGTTGAATTTATCAAGTAACAATTTTAGAGGGAGAATTCCGAACTCTATAGGAGATTTGTCCAAGTTGGAGAGCTTGGGACTTTTTGAGAATAGCCTATTTGGATCCGTGCCGGCTGAATTGGGTAAGCTCGATAATTTGAGGGAACTGGTTTTGGCCAACAATCAATTGGATGGAGAAGTTCCGATAGAGCTGGGACAATTGGCCAGCCTTCGCATTTTGCAGATACAAAATAACAAGTTCGATTCTTTTGAAAATTTACAAAAGATGGACGCGAAACAATTTTTGGTATTCGATTATGATAAAGGAAACGTAAAGAAAGACTTTAAGGATATCAATTTTAGCAAAACAAGGATGGCAGATACAAAATTTGAAGATGATGTAGATAATGAGTAGTTGACTATAATTTTAGTTGGTTTGGTAAAAAGAGATACAATATTGTATCTCTTTTTGTTTGCGATAAAGGGGAAAAATTAAGTCATATTTAAGATTTATTTAACATTAGTTGCACATGCAACTAATGTTAATTTATGTAGTTTCGCCTTGTGAAATCCAAGGAACTTACAGTCGATTTCGAAAAATCCATTGGCCCCTGGTTGGGTAAGACTTCCAAGATGGTGGACTACCATTTGCAAGAAGAATTGCAGCGACATGGCCTAGATTTGAGCAAGGAACAGATGATAGTGCTTAAAAAGCTCCATGAAGAGGACGGTTTAAACCAGAATGAGTTGGCTTTCCTTACATTTCGGGACAAATCCTCCCTGGCACGATTGCTTTCCAAAATGGAGAAGAAAAAGTATATCAGTCGAAAACAAAGTAAAGAGGATAAGCGTGTCAATGAAGTTTTTTTAACGGACGAAGGAAAGAAAATCTTTCAGAAAACGAGACCCGTCATCAAGCACATAATGAATACCATGGAGAAGAATCTCTCCAATGAGGAGATTCATCAGGCGATAAAGGTACTACGCAAGATTCAGTTCAATTTTACATCAAAAACAACAGTATTGTAACCAACGGAATATGAGAAAATTAATTTTATCGGGTCTTGGTATCCTCCTGATTATCGGGGCTTTCTTTTTCGCAAAAAAGATCGTAGATAGTAAGACCAAACGAAAACCTAAAGTAGAGCAGGTCGTTAAAACCGTTTTTGCCGAAACGATCGAGAACGGTGATGTCGCCATTGTGGTCCCTGCAAATGGAAACCTGGTTGCCAAAAGCAGACTGGAGTTGTATGCAGAGGTACAGGGTATTTTCCGTAAAGGGAGGAAGTTATTCAAAACTGGTCAGAAATATAGGGCAGGGGAATCTATCATTAGAATCGATGCCGATGAGTATTATGCAAGTGTTCAATCCGCCAAAAGTAATTTGTATAATTTAATTACATCCATCATGCCCGATTTACGCCTAGACTACCCCGAGGTGTTCCCTAAATGGCAAGCATATCTCAGTGGCTTTGATATAGAAAGGGGCACACCAAAGCTACCCGAGATGTCCTCGGAGAAAGAAAAATTCTTTATTTCCGGTAGAGGTATATTAACGAATTATTACAACGTCAAGAATCTTGAGCAGCGGCTATCGAAGTATACGATATCCGCTCCCTATAGTGGGGTACTTACAGAAGCTTTGGTCACCGAGGGCACTTTAATACGTTCCGGTCAGAAATTGGGGGAGTTTATCAATACCGATGTGTACGAATTGGAAGTTTCCATCAGTAAAGCGTTTAGCGACCTGTTAAAGGTAGGCGAGAAAGTGGATCTTGCCAATTTGGACAGGACCAAAACATATGAAGGTAAGGTTGCCCGCATCAACGAAAGGGTGGATCAGGCATCGCAGACCATAAAAGCCTTTATAGAGGTGAGCGACCCCGATTTAAAGGAAGGAATGTACTTGGAAGCTAATTTAAGTGCTAAAGAGGAAACCAATGCCATAGAAATAGATCGCGGACTTTTATTGGAGGAAGATAAAATTTTTATGGTGCGTGACTCCATTTTGGACATCATCGATGTAAAGCCGGTTTATTTTACGGATAAAAAAGTGGTTTTAAAAGAGGTTCCCGATGGCACAACGATCATTACGAAGCCCGTGGTTGGAGCCTATGCCGGGATGTTGGTGAAAATTTATAAGGAGCAAGCGGATAAAGCAGGAAACCCATGAGGAAAGTTATAGCTTATTTTATAAAATATCACGTTGCGGTCAACGTGATTATCATTGCTTTTTTCATTTTTGGCATCGTAGGGGCCATTTCCCTAAAATCTTCTTTCTTTCCCCTTACCGATTCCAAAAATGTTGCCATAACCATTACCTATCCCGGCGCATCGCCCCAGGAAATAGAGGAAGGTATTGTGCTAAAGATAGAAGATAACCTTAAAGGCTTGGAGGGGGTAGATAGGGTAACCTCGACCTCTAGGGAAAATAGCGGATCTATAAATGTGGAGATAGAAAAGGGAAGGGATATTGATTTTATGCTTTTACAAGTAAAAAACGCCGTAGATCGAGTGCCTTCGTTTCCAACCGGGATGGAACCCTTGATCGTCTCCAAACTTGAGGCAATTAGGCAGACGATAAGTTTTGCCATTAGCGGTGAAAATATACCCCTATCGACCTTGAAGCAGATAGGAAGACAAATAGAGAACGATATTAGGGGAATTGATGGAATTTCCCAAATAAGTATCACTGGATATCCCGATGAAGAAATTGAGGTGGCCGTTAACGAAAGTAGCCTTTTGGCCTATGGTCTTTCATTTACGGATGTTTCGCAAGCCGTTGCCAATGCCAATATTTTGGTTACCGGGGGAAACATAAAAACAAGTGCCGAGGAGTATTTGATCCGGGCCAACAATCGTTCTTACTACGGGGATGAACTTTCCAATCTTATTATCAGGGCAGATGCCTCGGGACAAACCATTCGTTTAAAGGATATCGCCGTTGTACGCGACCGATTTTCTGAAACTCCCAATGCATCCTATTTTAATGGGGATCTATCCGTAAATACGACCATAACGAGCACAAATACGGAGGATTTGATTTCTTCGGCAGATAAGGTAAAGGACTATGTGGCGGAATTTAACCAAAAGTATAACAATGTTCAGCTCAATGTAGTTCGGGATTTATCCACTACCCTTACCCAAAGAACCCAATTGTTAACGGAAAATGCGATGATGGGAATGTTCTTGGTATTGCTCTTTCTTTCCCTATTTTTAAATACGCGTTTGGCCTTTTGGGTAGCATTTGGGCTGCCCGTAGCATTCTTGGGGATGTTCGTTTTTGCCGGTTTTTTTGATGTAACCATCAATGTGCTCTCTTTGTTCGGAATGATTATCGTCATTGGGATATTGGTAGATGATGGTATTGTAATCGCTGAAAATATCTATCAGCATTATGAAAAAGGGAAAACCCCTGTACAGGCTGCCATAGACGGTACTATGGAGGTAATTCCCCCGATTGTATCCGCCATTGTAACGACCCTCTTGGCCTTTTCTATCTTTTTGTTTTTGGACGGACGTATAGGTGAGTTTTTTGGCGAGGTATCCGTAATCGTAATTCTTACTTTGGTGGTATCCCTTGTGGAGGCTTTGATCATATTGCCAGCCCACTTGGCGCATTCCAAAGCACTAAAACCTCATGACGACGGTCCAAAAAAAGGTTTGGCAAAGGTCTTTGCCAAACTCAGGGTCATCAATAAAATAGGTGATCAAATCATGTCCTGGCTTCGCGATAATGTCTATAGTCCTACTTTGCGATTTGCCTTAAGGTACAAATTACTCATGTTTTCATTTTTCATAGCGGCATTGATACTCACTTTTGCCTCCATAGGCGGTGGTATTATACGAACTGCGTTTTTTCCAAGAATAGCCAGTGACCGGGTACAGGTAGAACTATTGATGCCCAATGGCACCAATGAAAAAGTAACCGATTCCATCATTAGTTTAATAGAGGAAAAAGCCAAAATAGTGAACCAAGAACTAACCGATACTTATTTAAAGGGCACGGATAAGGTCCTTTTTGAGAATATGATCAAAAATATTGGTCCCGGTTCATCGGCAGCAACGCTTTCCATTAACTTACTTCCCGGTGAAGAACGTCCGGATGTAATTCAATCCAGTCTGGTCTCTAACAGATTACGGGAATTGGTAGGCCCTGTTATTGGGGTGGAAAGCCTTATTTACGGTTCCGGAGGAAATTTTGGTGGCGATCCGGTTTCCGTATCTCTTTTGGGATATAATATACAGGAATTAAAAGCCGCCAAGAAAGAGCTAAAGGAGGCAATGATCAATAATGCCGCCCTCAAGGATGTAGCGGATAACGATCCTGCGGGAATTAAAGAAATACGGTTAGAACTTAAGGAGAATGCGTATTTGTTGGGACTTGATCTTAGGACCATAATGAATCAGGTACGTGCCGGATTTTTTGGTGCCCAAGCGCAACGCTTTCAGCGCGGTCAGGACGAAATAAGGGTATGGGTGCGTTATGATAGGGACAATAGATCTTCCATAACGGATTTGGATGAGATGCGCATTGTTACCCCCAATGGGAATAGGGTCCCCCTAAAGGAAATCGCCAATTATACCATTGAACGGGGCGATGTGGCCGTAAATCATTTGGACGGACAACGGGAAATACAGATTTCTGCTGACCTAAAGGATGATAAGACTACCAGTGCTACGGATATTATGACGGAGATACGAACGGAGATTATGCCAGACATACAGTCCAAATATCCAACGGTTACCGCCTCTTATGAAGGTCAAAACCGGGAAGCGGGTAAATTATTGGGTTCTCTTCGTTTTGTAGGACTAACCGTATTGGCGTTGATCTATATGACCATAGCTTTTACATTTAGAAGTTTTAGTCAACCTCTTATGTTACTCTTATTGGTGCCCTTAAGTTTAACAGCGGTAGGCTGGGGACATTGGATCCATGACTTTCCTATCAACATCCTTTCCATGTTGGGTATCATTGCTTTAATAGGTATTATGGTAAACGATGGCCTAGTGCTCATTGGGAAATTCAATAGTAATCTGCGTTTAGGGATGACCTTTGACGATGCGATCTATGAAGCGGGACGTTCCCGGTTCAGAGCCATATTTTTAACATCCTTGACCACTATTGCCGGTTTGGCCCCCTTGATGTTGGAGGAAAGTAGGCAAGCCCAGTTCCTCATCCCTATGGCCATATCCATTGCGTATGGAATAGGCTTTGCAACCTTGTTAACCTTATTGGTACTCCCTATATTTTTGAGTTTTAGCAACAAGATGAAGGTGAGCGTAAAGTGGTTGGCTACGGGAGATGATATTTCAAAGGAAGAAGTAGAACGTGCCATCAAAGAGCAAAAAGAAGAAGCCCATTTGAAGAAGGAAATGGGGCAATCGTTAAATGGGTCGCATACAAAAATTTCGAATACTGCAGAGATTCATGAAGAAACTCCCAATGCCTAGAATACACACAAGAATGAGGAAAGAATATTTTACCCTAACACTGTTTTGGGCATTTGTAATTTGTGGACAAGCGCAAGAAAAAATACTATCCAAAGAAGATGCCGTTTCAGTTGTCTTAGAAAATAACTTTGGGATTCAGGTCGCTAAAAACGAAGTAGAAATTGCCGAGAACAACAAAAGTATATTAAATTCAGGTTTTCTGCCAACACTTACAGGTATTGCAGGTGCAAACTACCAAAGGGACGATTCAACCTTTGAGTTTCCCGGCCAATTTGTTGATGACCCGGTCACCGGGGAACAGGTGCCAAGACCGGACACAGAATTAAGTAAAGCGGAAGCACAGCGTTACAATTCTTCTTTGAACGCTGATTATATCCTTTTTGATGGTTTAGGCCGTTTTTATAATTATAAAAGACTTAAAGAGCAATATCAATTGAGCGAGCTTCAAGCTAGGGAGACTATTGAAAACATTATTTTACAGTTGTTCAGCATCTATTTTGAAGTTGCGAGGCTTTCCGAAAATGAAAGAGTGTTCCAACAAGCTTTGGACATATCCACTCAGCGTATTACGAGGGCCGAATATGCTTTTGAATATGGACAGAATACACGACTGGATATTCTGAATGCCCAAGTAGATGTAACCAATGACAGCATTAATTTGCTCAATACCCGACAACAGTTGGCCAATACCGTGCGGGACCTCAATGTAATTCTTGCTCAAAATCTTAATAATGTCTATGAGGTGGATACCTTGGTACGGTTTACGCCCAAAATACAGTTGGAAGAATTTATTTCACAAGCAGACCTAAATAATGTGGCCCTGCTTCAGACGGAACGTAATCTGGCCATAAACGCCTATGATATAAAGGTGAGCAAATCCGGTTATTTGCCTACACTGGCACTTAATGGTTCTTATGGATGGAATTTGAACCAAAATGCCCCCTCTGCCTTTTTCCCTGGCGTTAACCAGAACAATACACGTAGTTTTGGACTTGGTGCGACCCTTACCTGGAACCTGTTTGATGGCGGCGGTACCACTGTTCGGGTAAAGAACGCCAAAATTGCCTACGAGAACCAAGAATTGCAGAAGGCCCAGGTGCTGCTGGAAGTTAAACGCGATATAGAGAATGCATTGGCCATTTACGAAAACCTGCTTGCCATTTTTAAGATTCAGGAACAAAATGTTATAACCAACAAAAATAATTTTGAGCGTTCAAAGGAACAGTTCCAATTAGGGAGAATTACCTCGATTGAGTTTCGGCAGGCGCAAATAAACCTTTTGAATGCCCAAACCAATAAAAACTTGGCGAAATATGATGCTAAGTTATCCGAGTTACAATTGTTACAGCTCACGGGACAATTGTTGAATGTAGCGTTCTAAGGTGTTATTCGTTATATAGGAATAGAGTATTGGTCATTTCTAACGGAATCCATAAGTTTTCATCGATTATGTACGAACATTTTTTTCAATGTCCTTATTGCTGGGAGGAAATTTCGATGCTCCTGGATACTTCCGTCTCTCAACAGACGTATATTGAGGATTGCGAGGTCTGTTGCAACCCGATTGAAGTGACGCCCCGGTTTTTGGATAATGAATTGCAAGGTCTTGATGTCAGGAATATTGGTCAGTAGGTTATCGCTATGATAATTTGTTTGTCCCTAGCGATAAGTGTCTCCCTTATTCCGTATTTTTAGATATCATCAAATAAGGTTCTTCATGAAACTATCTACCATTATACCTTCTAACATATTTCCTATATTACTGGTAAATTTTATCGGTATTCTAGGATACAGTATTGTTATTCCCATTCTTATTTTCATTGTAACCGATATGGGAGGCAACGGTTTTATCTATGGTATTTTAGGTGCTACTTATCCCTTTTTTCAATTTATTGGAGCACCGATTTTAGGAAGCCTATCCGATCGTATTGGACGAAAAAAAGTATTGGTCATCAGCCAAGCAGGGACGTTTGTTGCATGGACGTTGTTTCTGCTGGCCTTTATACTCCCAAAAACCGAGCTTTGGTCCCAAGATTCTGAATTGACCGGCAGTTATATGATGACCTTACCTTTGATCACCATTTTCATAGCCCGAATTTTTGACGGATTTACGGGAGGCAACGTTTCCGTGGCCAATGCATATTTATCGGATATTTCCACAGATCAAGATCGAAATAAAAATTTTGGTAAAATGGGCGCGTCCACTAGTTTGGGATTTGTCTTGGGACCGGCCGTGGCAGGTATTTTGGCTTCAACTTTTTTGGGGGAAGTGTTACCTTTATTATTGGCCGCACTTATTTCCCTTATTGCTATTTTTGTAATCAATACCCGTCTAAAAGAGAGTAATCCCTGTGTCGTGGATACCGTAGGATTGCGGAACACGTCTTTTCGCAGATTTTTTCAAGTAGAGCATAAGGACTGTTATACGGAAGGTGATATTGAGGCCAATCCGGAAAAAAAAGGATGGGGTGTAATATTGCGACAACCGGGAATACCTTTGCTCTTTTCGGTATATTTTCTAACCTTTTTGGCATTTAGTCTTTTCTATGCCGGTTTACCTATTTACGCAAATACTTTATTAAAATGGACAGCTATTGATTTAGGTATTTTTTTAGCGTATTCCAGTTTTATCATGATATTGGTACAAGGCCCTGTTCTTTCCAGACTTTCGGATAAAATGCCCAATCAATCTTTGATATTGATAGGTTCTTTGTTCCTTACAAGTAGTTTTTTGCTGTTGTCTATGCAGGATATTATTGTACTGTATATTGCCAATACATTATTGTCTATTGGTAATGGGTTGATGTGGCCAAGCTTTTTAGCACTTTTAGCAGGAACCGGGAGTCCTCAAATGCAAGGAGCTATTCAAGGATATGGGAATAGTACGGGCAGTTTTGCCAGCATGTTGGGACTTATATTGGGAGGCCTTCTTTTTGAAAATATTGGTACAATGGTCTTTTTTGTAGGCGGAATTATCTTTTTGATCATTACCATTTTAATGACGATAAACTTTTTGCAGCGAAGAAAAAGAAAAAATGTCCCTGCTGAACCGGTACCCGTATAGTGTATTAAAAAAGATATCTTTTGACTTTTAGGGACGTTATCTTTTGTAAAAGCAAAAAGGTATTGTTCCATTGGGATATGTTGTTAGACCCTATTGTAAAAATGTAAGCACTGGTGACCTGGATGTATTTTAAATCACCAGTGCTTACACATAGTTGGTAAGGGATGTTTCTGAAACCTATTCTAAGATATTTATCAAGACATCGTAATAGCGATTGGCTATAAAGGCCGCACCTGCCAAATTATAATGTACATCATCGGCAAGAAAGGAATCATTGAAACCGGTCATCATATCCACTGTTAGAACATTGGACGTGGATGTTGTCTGCTGTTGTGCCAACATAGGGATGTCCTGTAACGCCCTATTATAAAAATCCAAAAACTCTTGAGTTTGTTCATTGGAAAGAGGCGGTGCGGGCAGTTCCAAGAAAATGGTTACATTAGGATTAACCGCTTGTATGGCGTCTATAATTGCATTAATGTTGGATATGGTCCGGGCATAATCATCTATGCCGTCATTGCCTCCCGGAGAGCTAAAAAGAACAATATCCGGGATGGTACCCAAATCCCTTAACCATACATCTATTTCTGCCAAAATACCACTCGAGGTGATTCCTCCTCGACCCTCGTGATCCGTATCGAAGCGCAACCCGTTAAAATCCGGGTAGGTAGCATTATCCGTCTCGGTTCCTATAAAATCAAAATCATAACCATCGTCGATAAGCAATTTCCATAAATCATATCGATAGCTCTCATATTCCGGTCGTGCGCCTGCCACCCTGGAAGCTCCCAAAGGCATAATTTTATTCGCGGAGGTGCTTGGAACACTATTGGTGTTCGTATCGGTAGTTGTATTGGAATTATCATCATTGCTGCAGGCAGTGATCCCGCATAGTAGTGTTAACAGGATAATTCGGTTAAGGCTCTTTTTCAATAAGTTCATACGCTTCTATTTTTTTAATGTTAAACTTTCACTCAGTAACATTACGATAGTATGCTTAAAATAGTATAAGGTTAAACTCCTGAAAAATGCTTTTGATATCCGGATATTGACTATTTAAGAGAATATAGGACAACTCTATAATTTTTTGAATGCTCCCGGCGAAATACCCACTTCTTTTTTAAAGGTTTCATAGAACGTACTTCTTGATTTAAACCCCACTTCCTTGCCAATTGCTTCCAAGGAGAAAATATCAAAACGTTCGTCCTTCAACATGTTCTTGGCAAGTGCAATTCTATGTCGATTGACAAAGTCATTGAAACCAATTTGCCCCTCCTCTTTTAAAATTCTAGTAATAGAACTTGCACTTAATCCCAGTACAGAGGCCAGTGATTCCCTATTGAAATCTGGATTTCTAAAGTATTCGTTCTCTTTCATTAATTGTTTAATATGATCAAAGCGGGTAAGGTTACCTTGGTTTTTCAAAATTGAAACCGTTTTTTTCTTGGTATCGTATATTTTTTTTATCGTTTTCCGTTCGTGTTCCACCTGTAATCGCTGTACTCCTAGATATGTCAGTCCAATAAAAAACAAAGAAATTCCCATACCCAAATACTCCCAGAAATCGGCATTGAACCATACTTCTATAAATTCCAATATCAGAAAGGACAGCATCACTATAATGAGTCCTATGGAAATAATATAGACCCATTTTTTGAAAGCACCTTCGCTATCACTTCTTTTTACTTTTAGCGTAAAGAGCACAATTATGAGGCTATTAAATAGAATGGGACCATACAGTTCTAATGGCTCTATTTGTTCAATGAGGTTTTCATAGGTATTGTAACTAAACAATTCGGCCATTAAAATAGCAGTGTATACCATACTAAAAAGTACAAAAGGACCTGCCAAAAAAATATAGGTAAGGGGTTCAATGCTTTTCTTTAGCGTAAAACAGACATACATATATAAAAAGGAAGCGAAAAGATATTCTATCCTAAAAAGTTCCAAAAACTCCTCAATAAATGTACCTTCCAGCAAGCCATGTATTCTTGCGATAAGTAAGGAAAGGATAAGTAGGGAAGTAGCCAGAAATTTATTTGGATAGCTTTTATACTTTTTTGAAGCATATAATAAGATGGCAAAAAAGACAACCAAAATAACACCGACGAAAATAAAAATTTGTTCTGCTTCTATCACTTAAATAGTAATCATGGTAGACTAAAAGAGGTCCGTTTGATATTATTTTTCGTTGGTTAGCGTATGTGTTCCATGGAACGAGGGCAATTGTACACTTTTAGGCCAAACTTGTGCTAAAATCCAGTAGGGATTTAACTAATGGCTTTTCCTATGGGCAATATACTTAAATTAAAGGAAAAGCGGTTTGGGTCTCAACCCAAACCGCTTGTTCGTAATAGCTGCTATAATTTATATGTAGCTATCTAAAATTAAATTTTCCATTTTTGTGTTTGTGCTCGGAAGATGGTAAAATGGTTTCTAGAACGTCCCAATGTTCCGCTATTTTTCCATTTTGCACTCTAAATAAATCATAGAAGGCGGTATGTTTTCCGCCAAACTGTCCTTCGCTGACCGAAAGGACAAAGTTTCCTTCTCCAAGTACGATATGATTTTTTTCATAAACCATGGTCATACCGTTTTTTGCCATTTGCTCCAGCGCTTTGCCCAATCCCGAAAGACCATCACCGATCATGGAGTTATGTTGTATATAGTTATCACCATCAAAATAGCTCCCCATTTTGTCAAAACCACCATTAACCAAAACGGTGTTCACAAAATCCTTTACCAATAATTTATTGGTTTCTGTTTTATCTAAGTCCTCCAAAGCTGTACCTCCATCTGTTTGCGTACGATTACTTGGGTTTTTCGTCGCTACCGCGGATAGGTTGTCCCAGTGTTCCACAATTTTACCATCTTCGAAACGGAAAATGTCAAAACCGACCTTGGGTCCAAAAAAGTCATAAATAGTATGGGAAAAGGTATAGTTCTCATCTTGAAACGAACGTACAACATTGGCTTTAAAACCACCTTCGGGGGCGTTTTGTAACACAGCTCCAAAGCCCTCCAGACCATCCGCTACGGAAAGATTATGCTGCCTATAGTTTGTTGGATCAATATAGGCTATTGTTGATGTATCCCCGGTCTCTAAACTTATCAATAGGGCCGAGGCCTTTTCTTTATTACTGAGTTCTTTTTGTGGTTCCATTTTTTC
>JBCBZE010000069.1:0-12335 GCA_039815505.1 Bacteroidota bacterium
AGAATTGCCGCCGGTAAAGTAGCCCTAAATACGTTTAAACAAACCGGAGAAGTGGTTACGGTCCCAGCCGTTGACCAAACCAGAATGGACGTAGGAATGCCCGGAAAATTTGTCTGGGATTGGTATCACACATGGTCCGACAGGGGAATATGGGTAAACAATTATCCAAAAATGAGCGATGCGTTACTATTTGACTATGAATCGTTGACGGCCGCCCAAAAATTGGATAAACCCTATTTAATGATCCATAGCGATAACAGTTTTTTACCCGATGCCGCTAAAAGACAATTTAAGGCGGTACCGGCAACTATGAAAAGGTTGCAATGGGAGGGGGAAACAGGACATCTTCAATATTACGATGACCCCGAGGTATTGGACAGAACCGCCGACCAGGCCATTGAATGGTACAATACAATATTTGAATAGGTTAAAAATTGGGTCCTATTAAAAGTGGCATCAATACTGTTGATGCCACTTTTATGCTTGTAAAATAGCTACCGTACCGGCTGAAAAGTGCAGAGCACCGCACGGAACATCACTTTTTGCATATAAGACCGTTGTAGTGTATTTAATACGACCACTTGTCATTAACTTGCATCGACTGGCACCCTAGTATCGTTAAGCAGAAGGAGGCTTTCGAACATCTTATATAGAACTATCTCCTGTGGAACATAAAATACAGAATTCATCAAACTAAATTGGAATAGTGAGGCTCGTACCAATCGTATAATTCGCTTTGATATATTCTTACTTATTACAGAAAACCCCATTAAACCTTGTAATAACTTCTTTTAGAAATACAACGTTCAATAGGGTTGGTTCTTGTGATAAAAATCAGAACTTTATGGTTCTCAGTCCCGGAGTGCCAAACTGGGAAATGTAAAGGATCCCCTTTCGCTCGTCACCTGCAATTCCATTGGGTTGTGAAAAAGTGGCCTCGTTTAATTTTCCATCCGCACTTCCATTTTCGCCCGTTCCAGCAAAAACCTCAGTGGTCCCGTCAAAAGAAACCTTATAAATCAGGTTTTCGTTGATACCGGTAGCATAAATATCGTTCTTAAAAATGGTCATATAACCTATGGCGAAGCCTGGAGTCGTATCCGGAATAGTGGCTATGAGGGAAACGTCGCCCTCTTGGGTAACCTTTAAGATATCGGCGGTAAAAAAGTTGGCCGTAATGATATTCCCTTCGCTGTCCACATCGATTCCTACACAACCAAAAAGCCGGTCGTCCGTAGCCAGAACAGAAATGGTTCCGTCTGGCAATACCTTGTGTAACGTGGGTGCAAAAAAGTTGGCTACATAAATAACATCGTCATTATCTATGGCCAAACCGCTAGGCCACCCCGCAATTTCCGCAATTTGGGATGAAGAACCGTCAGGGGCAACCTTAACAAGAACTCCGGAGACGGCATCATTGTTGTTTTCGGTATTAAAGAAAAAATTTCCCCGACTATCCTGTACCCCACCCATGGGAGCTTCAAAACCCCCTGCTTTTTCTGAAATTCTTCCGTTACGGGTTATTTGGAAAACCTGTGTTCCATTGTACATGTTCAAATCTGGATCGAATACCCCAAAATTGGAGGCGAAAACGGTGCCATCGGAAGCGACGAACAAACCATCGTTTGCCGGGAAATCTTCCCCTATTAAAGTAGATACCTTTTTGGGTTTGGGACCGCCGCCGCCAAAATCATCAATACAGGAGCTTAGGGACATTATACCAATGCATAACAATACCAGACCTGTTTTGGAGCATAAATTAAGTGTTTTCATCTTTTCTAAGTTTTAATTGTTATTACGTAAAACTAGGTAGCAGATGAAGGTGTATCGACGGAATGGGTACAGTAAAACCTTTTTTTAGGCAACTTTACGATTTTTTATATAGGCACTTGGTGTTTGGCCCGTCTCTATTTTAAAGGATTTGTTAAACGTAGATTTGGAATTGAAACCCACATCCATCGCCAAAGCTAAAATAGTATGGTTCCTATGCTCGTTTCTATCGATCTTACGAATGAATTCCGATATTCTATAGTGATTGATGTAATCGTAAAAAGCAGTTTGATACACTTGGTTCAATAGCCATGAAAGATTGTTGGGCGAGGTGTTCAATTTTTCTGCCAACGCCTTTAAGGTTAAATCGGGTTGTAGAAATACTCTCTCCTCTGATATAAAAAAATGAAGTCTTTTTTGCAATGTTTGAATCTCATCTGGCTTTAGACGTTTTTTTGTGGACCTGGTTTTAGGCTCGTCCATAGGAATTCGGAAAATCTCAGGCTGTCTTAAACTAAAATAACCCACCACATAAATAAATAGGGGCATAGATATCCACATGGTAACGTAATTAATATACCTAAAAGGTCTTCCCAAGAAATGTGTACTTAAAAAACTTGTCGCCCATAAAAGTAAAAGAACCAACAGTGCCCAAAGTAAAAATCGCAGAAATTGAAAAACAGCTTGTTGGAAAGAAAATTGTTCTTCTTCTTCTATTCTATAGCGTTTAACCAAGAGGAACGTTCTAACCCAATAAAAGGTAAGGGAGATTAAACCAAATGCCTCTACAATAAAAAACATTACATTTAAACCTCCTGAAAAATAGCGTCTGTTAAAATCCGTCAGGGGAATACTCAAGGTCCAAAAGTAATACCCCAAATGTAATACTGCCAGGATAAAATGTGGCCATTTTAGATGAAACCCCGGGCTTTCGGCAAATACCAATCTTCTTACATACGTATATATCAGAGGGCCGAAAAGAAAAATAGTCGTGTCCGCTAAAACACCAAAACGCCATATCCAATTTTCTGGAATACGAAAAGCGGAAATCCTTCCAAAGAGCATCAGTACAGCAAAGAGTAAAAGCAACGAAAGTATACTATTTGCGCTTTTATTTCTGTTATCGAACAGGCTCAGGGAAATAGATAAAAAGAGTCCTTGGCTGACACCTAGAAAAAGAATGATATCTACGTAGTTGAAGTTTGCCATTAAAATGCGTAAGTAAGTACTAAGATAAAATTAATTGCTGTAGAAAACGTATCAATGGGTACATCCGTACTATATTTAATCTTTGAAAACCAAGCGTAAAATGCATCGATGCAAACTCTTTTTGGTCCCAAGGTATCGTGGAAATAGCATGTTCTTTAAAAGGAGAAAGACACTATTGAACTTTCATTTTACGGTGCCTGATAAAGTATACACTTGCAAGAATTCCCAAAATAATTTGGGTATAAGGGAATATGGTCCTCATAGTTTCACTCATGGCATTGGCAATTTTATAAATGTAAAGTGTGGCTGCTCCCTCCTCATCACTATAGATGTAAAAATAGTACACTATAAAACACCTGAATATTGTCGCGGCCAGTAGGGTAATATATCCTGACTTGAAACGATCTGGATTTTTCATAAGTAGTACATATACAAATGTCAAAACAATACAAATTATCATTTCGATCATAAAGTACCCTACATGTACCATACTGAAAATAAGTGTTCCCTCGTTTTCACGGTAATGTAACAAAGAAAGAAAATAGAAAATTTCGGTCAATACGAAAAAAGCATATAAACCATATGCCCAAGCGTTCCATTTTAAAAGATCATCTCCCTTATCCATCTTTTTGGTCATCCTATAACTTTGGTATGTAATTTTCAAAAATAAATTCCGAAGCGCACTACCAATTTAAATACAAAGTAGCATTTAAACTACAGGAGGCGTACTTTTTTTCTCGATTACGGGAATTGCGTTATATTTATAAGAAGAATACTATGTATGGAGCAAAAAACTTGTCTTGAATGCCAAGAACCTATTGTGGGACGAGTTGATAAAAAATTCTGTTCGGACTATTGTAGAAATACGCACAATAATAAAATAAACAAGGACAGTAAAAATCTGATCCGCAACATCAACAATCGACTTAGAAAAAACTACAGGGTATTGGATAGTTTTACTTTGAAGGAAAATAAGACCAGGACCACCAAGAACAGCTTGTTGGACAAAGGTTTTGATTTTGATTATTTTACAAATTTATATACTACCCAAAAAGGTACCGTATATTTTTTTGTGTATGATTTGGGTTACCTGCCCTTGGACAATGATTATTATATGATCGTCAAAAGAGAGTAATAACCCAGTCCTTCCAAGAAGAAGGTTCGGCCTAGAATTACTTCCAGTTCTGTCCGCTAAGTTTTAAAGCTGCCACTACAATATCCTTACGACTGATCTGACCTACTAGAATTCCCTTTTCCATTACCGGTAATCTACGGCGGTTATTTTTATGGAAGACCCCTGCCGCGTCAAAAATACTCATATCGTGGGGAATAGTTTCCACACCACTGGTCATATACTTTTCCACACTTTTATCCAATATGGGCTGATTAAAATACCTACTTTCAGAGATTTGTTTCATACAATCCGCTTCTGAAATAATCCCAACAAGAAAACCGTTATCGTCCAACACCGGCCCCCCGGAAATATTATATTTCTGAAATAGCTCCATGACTTCCAAAATGGATTGGTCCGGTCTAAATGTTACCAATTTTTTGGTCATATAATCCGTTACCATAATAGGGGCGTCAAATTCCTTTTTAACCGCCTTTCGTATCCCCTGAAAACTTTTGATGCCCATCGTATTTACTTTTAAGGTTGATTACTAAAGATAGTGAATTTTAATGAATTTCTTAAATAATCCCGTCAAAACACACTAAACTTTAGGAATTTCATATTTTTAGGGCACAACTCGGTGATATGAAAAAAACTACCTCCCTCATTATACTCTTATTACTTGTATTGGCCATCTATTGGAGTTTTAGCGCTTTAATGCCGACATATGTCAATGATGCGGACAACCTTCCTTCTTCTTTTTCTACGGATAGGGCTTTGGTACACGTAAAGAATATTTCAAAAGAACCTCATGGAGTGGGTTTTAAAGGACATACTGCGGTTCGTGAATACATCGTTTCCGAACTAGAAAAATTAGGGTTGGAAACCACTATACAACAGGGATACACAGCAGGAGATTGGGCCAACCTAAGCAGGGCTACGAACATTTTGACCAGAATCAAGGGGTCTAAAACCGGAAAAGCCCTTCTATTGCTTACCCATTATGACAGCAGCCCCCATTCCTCTTTGGGTGCCAGTGACGCAGGTAGTGGGGTCGCTACTATTTTGGAAGGCGTGCGTGCCTTTTTATCCGAAAACAAGACCCCTAAAAACGATATCATCATATTATTTAGCGATGCGGAAGAGCTGGGCCTTAACGGGGCCGATCTATTTGTGAACAAACATCCATGGGCCCGGGAAGTGGGACTTGTATTAAATTTTGAGGCCAGGGGAAGCGGGGGGCCAAGCTATATGCTCATCGAAACCAATAGGGGCAATAGCAGACTTATTGAAGAATTTGTGGCCGCCAACCCTAAATACCCAGTGGCCAATTCCTTGGCTTATAGCATCTATAAAATGTTACCGAACGATACCGACCTAACTGTATTTAGGGAAGATGGTGATATAGAGGGGTTTAATTTTGCCTTTATAGGAGATCACTATGATTATCATACCGTTAGGGATAGTTATAGCCGCTTGGACCAAAATACGCTGGCCCATCAAGGAAGTTACCTTATGCCGCTATTGTATCATTTTAGTTCCGTAAATCTGGATGACCTCAAAAGTTTAAACGATTATATCTATTTTAATGTCCCTTTTTTTAATTTGGTGTCCTATCCATTCGAATGGATTTGGCCTATGTTCGGCTTTGGCATCTTGGCTTTCCTTTTTTTACTTATCCATGGGTTCCGTAAAAGAAGGTTACGTCCCAAAGAAGTTTTAAAAGGATTTTTGCCCCTATCGCTCTCGTTGGCCATTAATGGATTTACCGGCTTCTATAGTTGGTCTGCCTTAAAATGGTGCTATCCGCAGTATAAGGACATACTTCACGGATTTACCTATAACGGGTATTCCTATATTACGGCCTTTACCTTTTTTGCCTTGGGGGTATGTCTTTGGACTTACCATAAGTTCAGAAAAATAAGCACCCCAAATCTTCTGGTGGCCCCGATTTTATTTTGGTTCCTGATCTGTGGTTTGGTTTCCTTGTATTTGGAAGGTGCAAGCTTTTTTATAATCCCCTTGTTTGCCTTGCTGGCATCATTGCTGGTGGTTATAAATCAGGAAAAACCCAGTCCGTACCTTTTGGTGTTCATGGCCATTCCCGCTTTATGGATCTATGCGCCTTTTGTGAAGATGTTCCCAGTTGGCCTGGGCCTTAAAATGATAGTGGCCTCCACCGTGTTCGTCACATTGATTTTTTGGTTGTTATTGCCCATTTTTGGGTTCTTTAAAAACAAGAACCGCCTGGCATATATTAGTATGATACTTTTTATGGGCTTTATGGTCGCCGCTCATCTTAATTCCGGCCCTTCCAAAGAAAATGCAAAACCTAGTAGTCTATTATACGTTTTGGATGTTGATCAAAACACTGCTAAGTGGGGCACCTATGAACATGTATTATCCGATTGGACCAAACAATATCTGGGAAAAGACAAAGAAAAACCCAAAGTACTATCAGACAGGACCATAAGTAGTAAATACAGCACCGGGTTTACGTATGCATCCGCTGCGCCATTAAAGAAAATAGCACCGCCTACAGTAGAAAAGGACTTGGATACGATCATTGGTGGAGAACGATTATTGGAAATTTGTATTACCCCACAGCGGAAGGTGAACCGTTTGGAAGTATTCTCAAAAGATAGTATAACAACGGCAGCCATCAATAATATCCCCTTATCCCAATATTACATGGAAAATAGACACAGGGGCAGACTGCTAACACACTATGTAAGTGATAATGAGTATACGGAACTAAAGCTTTCCATACCTAAAGATTCCATACTGGAGCTTACGCTTTATGAAGCCTCCAATGATCTATTGACCAACCCAATGTTTACCATACCCGAAAGACCGGAAAACACCATTCCTATGCCCTTTGTATTGAACGATGCCGTCTTGGTTGTAAAAAAAGTCCGTTTTGAATAGTAAGATAGCGATCATAGGTTGCGGATGGCTGGGTCTTCCTCTGGCAAAATCGCTGGTGCAACATAACTATCATGTACATGGCAGCACCACTTCCGATGAAAAATTGAAAGACTTAAAAGATAATGGTATCACACCTTTTTTAATTGCCTTGAACGAAAGTGGTATAGAAGGGAAAATTACCGATTTTTTAACCGGTGTCGATGTATTGGTTATTAATGTTCCCCCAAGATTAAGAAGGGGAAGTAAGGAAAACTATACCAAAAAAATGCAATTTTTATATCAGGCGGTCAAAACATCGAACATCAAAAAAATTATTTTTGTGAGCAGCACCTCCGTATATGGAAATATTCAGGGCGATGTAACCGAGGATACCCTGGCCGTTCCGCAAACGGAATCGGGCAAACAATTATTGGTTTCGGAAAACATGTTTAAGAACGATGATACCCTAAAATCTACGATTATACGCTTTGGCGGCCTTATAGGACCTACTAGACATCCCGTAACCATGTTATCGGGCAGAAAATCACTTTATAATGGTAATGCCCACATTAATCTAATTCATCTAGAGGACTGTATTGGAATTATTAATGCGATTATTTCAAATGATTGGTGGAATGAGCTTTTCAATGGGGTATATCCACATCATCCTTCAAAAAAAGAGTACTACACAACGGAGGCCGAGAAAAGAGGTTTAACGCCTCCGGAATATCTAGAGAATACTCGGTCAAAAGGTAAAAAAATCATTTCAAGTAGGTTAATTCATGTTAAAAAATATGATTTTACCACAACCATATTGAATTAATACACCACAATAAAAGTTACTTTCACAACAAAAAAAAGGTTTTTACGTTAAATTATCTTCTTGATTATAAGCACCTTACCTATTATACTGTACCTTTACGGTATAATTCTAAATCGATTGACATGGAAAATTCAAGTTTAAAAGGGAGAATTCTCATTGAAATTGAAAACCTGATCTCCCGCAGCTGTCCCAATCGAAAAATACCCAAAAACTTTGAAAACCTACATGTTGCTATTTTAAAAAAACATTACAATGCCACGGATGTATCTATTGATTACCATCGAAAGAGAGTCGCTTTGGATATTGTGATGGACGATTCGGATTACGATCCCAAAAGGGTAAATTTGCATGTGCCGACCTTACATGCCAATCTTTTGTTCAAAAACCTTCGCGATTTTTTAAAATCCTGTATTGATAAGGATAACAAAAGTCTTGCCTTTTATGCCGGTTTACTTCGATCTTATGCAAATAAGGATGTTAAGCTTACCGTTGCTTAAATACGATAAATTGCAAACCAAACATATAAAAAGGATGCCTATGGGCATCCTTTTTCGTTGCAGTACAAAGGTTTAAGACTTTCCTTAACAGTTTACTAAAAATATTTTAATAGTTTTGCCGCACAAAAATTAACGAAGATGAAAAAACTTGTGTTTATGCTATTGTGCAGTGTGGTGTTTTTAGGAAACGCACAGACCAAAGGCGATTTACAGCAGCATTATGAAGCTTTTTACAAAGAAATGAGATTACAGGGAGATGTTAATGGTGTCATTAATGCCTTGACGCACTTGAACGTTTTATCACCTACCCAAGAGCGTAAGGATACGCTGGCCTATATATATGCTAATAATAATCAGCATTTACAGGCGCTTAATACTATTGGTATTGAAAAAAATGAGTCCGACTCGGATTTGGCCGTTCAAGTCAAGGCCGCATCCTTAAAAGCGCTAAATCAGCCCAAACGTTCTTTAGAGCAGTTTGAAATTCTCTTCAAAAGAGCTCCCAATGCATATATGGCCTATGAAATGGCCGATTTAAAAGTGCAGACAGGTGATAACTCCGGGGCATCTACCGATATTGAATACGGACTCACCAATGCAACGGACGAGATGAAATATGCTTTTTATGAAAGACAGCAGCCTTATGAAGTTCCCTTAAAAGCTGCACTTTTACATATGAAAGGCTTGGTGAAATACAATATGGACAAGGATGATATCGATGGTGCCATTGCCCTTATTGATGAAGCTTTAAAAATATATCCAAACTTTAACTTGGCAAGTTTAAGTAAGCAGGCCTTGGTAGCCAGAAAGGAACAACCATCTGCGGAAAATAAGGAAAAGTAGTAAGCTACTAAGGAATACTAAAAGCGGGCCTAGGCCCGCTTTTAGTATTTTGTACTATTGTTGTCTTAACTTTAGTGTCAACAGGCTATCTGTCTCCTTTTTAATCGCGACAAGTTCCGATACGTTCTCATTAGGTACGGCTATGGAAAGTACGTAATGTGCTATTTTCCACTGATTCCCTTCCTTTTTTAATACTCCTGAACCCCGGCATAACTTCATTTGCGTATCCAGCAATTCATCGAACCAAGCAAAATCCCTTCCATCGTTTACATAGATGTTCCTTTCCACAGCGGTAAAACTCCATGCTTTGCCCTTGTCAAAATAGGCTTTGGAGAACTCCTTAAAAGCCACATTTTGCCAGTTTTCGGTAGCATCGGTTCCTATAAATACCCCATCGTTCGTCATTCTTTCAAAATAAGCTTCAAAATTTGCATCGGCCGCCGCTTTGTGCCAAGCATCCAGCACATTATCTATTTTTTCCTTTTCGACTTCCTGGGACCATATTTGGGCAACACAAAAGGTAAGTAAAACAAGTATATGTAATTTATTCGTCATCTAAAATTAGTTTTGTATCCAATGTATTATTTACAAGTACATTAAACTGATTCCTCATGGCGTTATAGGCCTGTACCATTTCTTTCATGGGTTCCATGACATCCGTACGATCATCCAAACCAGCTTCTACTTTCAACATAAAGGTCTTAACAACCTTTTGCCTGCTCTTGATCTGGGATTTATCAAAAGTTTCCGGGTATTTGGACTTGGCCAATAACTTTTCCTTTTCCAATAGATCTTCAACGGCAAAAGTGAGGTCCTCCCTATTGTCCGCTTTATAAATGGCGTTAAAACTAGTCTCCAACGCATTAAACTCCGGCCATTCCTCCAACATGCTTTTTGCCCTTGCATTTACCTTAAACACCTGGGGTAGTTCCTCGGAAACAACATCTATCTTGGAACCATCGCCAACATCCTGATTTTTGTTCCCCTTACAGGCAAACAACAACAGAACGGTACAGCCAAAAATCAATAATTTTCCCATAGGACGAATGTACAAATTTTAATAAAAGCTATCTTTACCCGTAATCTATTTAACTTCTATTTTAATGCAAAAATCCATTTTGATTTTAGGGGCCTGCGGACAAATTGGAACGGAACTTACCCTAGCCTTACGGCAGAAATATGGAAACGATTGTGTAGTGGCCAGCGACATTCGGGAAGGCAATGAAAATTTGATGAGTTCCGGCCCCTTTGAGTTGTTGGATGCCACCAATTATGATGCGATCGAAGATGTAATCATGTATTACGAAATCGAGGAAGTATATCTTATGGCCGCCATGCTAAGTGCCACAGCCGAAAAATTCCCAATGCGGGCGTGGAATTTAAATATGAATTCCCTTTTTAATGTCCTTAATCTTGCCAAGGAAGAAAAAATCAACAAAGTATTCTGGCCGTCCAGCATTGCCGTTTTTGGCCCAAGTACACCCAAGGAAAACACACCTCAGCATACCATTATGGAACCCAGTACCGTATACGGAATTAGCAAACAATCTGGCGAACGTTGGTGCGCTTATTACCATAAAAAATATGGGGTGGATGTGCGCAGTGTGCGTTACCCTGGCCTCATCAGTTGGAAAACGCTTCCGGGAGGCGGAACCACGGATTATGCGGTAGAAATATACCATAAGGCGATCGCAGCGGAAAAGTATACGTGTTTTCTAAAAGAGGATACTAAACTACCCATGATGTTTATGGAAGATGCCATACGGGCAACGGTCGCCATTATGGAAAGTAATCCCAATGCCATTTCCATACGATCATCGTACAATCTGGCGGCCATGAGTTTTACCCCTTTGGAAATTACGCAAAGTATCCAAAAGTATATTCCAAATTTCAGGGTGTTATATCAACCGGACTTTAGGCAGGTCATTGCCGATTCATGGCCCAGTAGTATGGATGATTCACACGCTGCTGCGGATTGGGGTTGGAAAGCTCAATTTAATTTAGAGAAAACAACGCAAGAAATGTTGGACAACTTAAAACGGTGAACCACGGTTATTCCTTTAGCTGGAAATCCGATTTGCCCCCTGTTTTTTTAAGAAGTTTAATACTTTGGATTTCAATCCCCTTATCAATGGGTTTTAACATGTCGTACATATTTAAGGCTACGATGCTTGCCCCGTGCATGGCTTCCACTTCTACCCCGGTCTTATAGTTGGTCTTTACGGTAATCAAAATACGAATATCCAGACCTTTGATCTCATAATCAATGGCTGTATATTCTATGGGGAGCGGATGACAATCAGGTAATAAATCCGCCGTTTTTTTAACCCCTAATAACCCAGCTGCCTTGCTCATGGCAAAAACATCACCTTTGGGCACGGTCTTTTTTTGGATGGCATCTATAGTTTGTGGGGAACTCACCTTTACCACAGCTTGGGCAATAGCGGTCCTTAAAGTTACAGGCTTTTGGGTAATGTCTACCATAATCAGTTATTTACTTTCCATTGATAGCTATCGTCCTCAAAAAGTTCCTTTCCAAAAATGGGTACCTGCACCTTGATTTCCTCCACGATATAATGCAACGCATTAAAAACCTCCTTACGGTGTGGTGAGGAAACAAAGACAAAAAGACATATTTCTCCTTTTTTAACAATCCCCGAACTATGGTAAATATGCATACAGCTCAGGTTAAATTTCTGAAAGGCGGTCTCACGGATCTCATAAAATTTTTGGTTCGCCATATCGGTATAGGCGGTGTATTCAATCGCCGCTACGGTTTTACCGTCGATATTGTCCGCCCGTACCTGGCCCAAAAAAATATCATGGGCCCCTATTTGGGTCTTGGATTGGTGTTTGGCGATGGAATTTGCAATAAATTCAGGGGTGATGGCGCCTTCGATGAACACATTTTTCATTACCTTCTTTTCCATAGGAACTACTTTGTGCTAAGGTACACAATTATGTCTTTTGCTACTTACTTGTAATCCGAGTAAAACTTGAATATACCAAGCCTATCATTAATCGAATATGCTGCTAAAACCAAAGTAAAAACTTTCTTATCATCGGAAAAATCCTTAATGTTACCCTAAAATCCCTCTGATGAAAAAGAAAAGCTTCATTGTCTTACTCCTATCGATTGTTGTATTTGGTTGTTCCAGTGATTCGGGAGAACAGA